>NZ_JBFTML010000012.1:0-98793 GCF_056396925.1 Pseudomonas sp. 05N433
CCTACAAGGATTACGTAGCCCTTGTAGGAGCGAGGCTTGCCCGCGAAGGCACCAGACCTGCGAACGAGAAACCTAAGCCCTGAACTGCCCCAGGCTCGCCTTCAACTGCGCCGCCAACCCATCCAGCACCTTGCCGCTGGCCGTGGTCTCCACGACCGCCTGAGCCGCCTTCTCAGCTTGAGCATGGATGGTCTCAACCCGCCCACGCACGGCCTGCGCACCTTGCGCCTGATGCGCCGCGGCCTGGGTCGCCAGGCCGATCGCCGCATGCACCTGCTCGACCGACGCCTGCACCGACTGTTGCAACCGCGCGCTATCGCGCAACACCAGCAGGCCTTCGCTGGCCTGACGCCCAGCCTGCCCGATTGCCGCGACGGCCTCACGCGCGCCCTGCTGCAGCGCAACAATGTGCGCCTGAATATCGCCAGTGGAGCTCTGCGTCTTGCTCGCCAGCGCCCGCACCTCGTCCGCCACCACGGCAAACCCGCGACCGGTCTCGCCGGCACGCGCCGCTTCAATGGCCGCGTTCAGCGCCAGCAAGTTGGTTTGTTCGGCAATCCCGTGAATCACCGTCAGCACCACTTCAATCTGCTCACTCTGCTGCGCCAGGCGCTCGATGACTTTCGCACCAGTGTCGACTTGTCCAGCCAATGCCTCGATGAGACTGCCGACTTTCGCCGAAGTCCGGGTGTTCTCATCCGTGGCCTGACGAATGCCCACCACCTGCTGCAAAGCGGCCTGCATGGCGTGGCTTTCAGACTGGGCCTCGTCAGCCATTTGCGACAACGCGCGCAGGCTTTCGGCCACTTCATCGCGCTGCATGCCAGCCGCCGCATCGGCACCAGCATTACGCAAAGTCATGGCGCCGATTTCCACACCGGTACGCTGGGCCACATCACCCGCCTCACGCACGATCGGCTGTAATTTATCCACAAAGCGATTGACCGCCGAGGCCATGTCGCCGATCTCGTCCTGGCTGTTGATCTGCACGCGCTTGGTCAGGTCGCCCTCGCCTGCCGCCAAGTCATCCATCGCGACAATGAGCATTTTCAGGCGATTGACCACTCGACGCCCCAGCACCACCGCCAGTAACAGCAGCACACCGAAACCCACCACCGCCAGGCCCATGCCGATGCGCCAGCGCAAAGCCCCTGCGGCTTCCTGTACGGCGCCCGTGGTGTTGGCTTTCATTTCAGAAGCAGTGGACTGCGCCGATTGCAGACGTCCGCGCATCGCCGTTGCGCTGTCGGCCGCCGCACCTTTGAGGCTGTCACCCACCAATTGATCGCCGCTGGCGATCAGCGCCGAGAAACGCTTGTCCAGCGCCGCCAGATCGGTTTCCACGGAGGCAGTTGAGACCCCCATCAAGACCTTGCCGATTTCCACCCCATTGGGACTGATCGAGGCTTCGAGGTAGTAGACCGACGGATCGCTCTTCGCTGCGTCCAGCACCTTGTCCAACGCCCGCTCGCCCTGGCCTTTATCCAGAAGCGCCTTGTTGATCGCGTTCTCCCGGTTGAGATAGCGCGTCAGGTGCTGGCCCGTGGCGTCGTCATAGACCACGAACAACACGTTGGGATTGCGCTGGGCGCGGCGAGCGAATTCGGACAGGGTGGGAATGTCGCTGTCCCACATGGCGCGGGGTGCGACCGACGCCAGAAGTTGCGCCATGTCATTGGCCGAGTCCTTCAGGTCCTTCTCCAGCGTCGTACGCAGTTGAGCCTGCTCGTCTTTCAAACGTGAAGACAGCCCAGCGGTCAGGCGCTGACGGGTATTGCTGGACAGGTTATCCAGGCTCGACGTGACTTCACGCCCCGCCTGCTCCAGCTCACCGGAGAGCTTTTGGCTATCGGAGCCCAAGCGCACGCCCAGATCGGTTTCCAGCGCAGTCACCGTGCTCCGGGTCAGAGCGACAGCCACCAGCACCTGCACCAAAAGGGCGATACCAAGGGTAACGAACACGGGCCGCAACAAACGGCTTTGTAACAGTGAGAGAACGGCCGACACAGGAAATCCCTCTACTCTAACGCCATTAAATTGATGGCATTCTGAAGGCAATATTCACAGCAAAGGTCATGCCGTCCAACAGGCATAAACGACAAAGGCCCCGATTAAGGGGCCTTTGTGTTTTACATCAACGACTTATTAAGCGAACGGGTGACGCAGAACGATAGTTTCGTTGCGGTCCGGGCCCGTCGAAATAATGTCGATCGGCGCGCCGACCAACTCTTCGATGCGCTTGATGTAGTTGCGCGCAGCCTGAGGCAGCTCCTCCAGGGTCTTGGCACCCAGGGTCGACTCGCTCCAGCCCGGCATCTGCTCGTACACCGGCTCCAGGCCGATGTAGCTGTCGGCGTCGGTCGGTGCGTCGATCACTGCACCATCTTCGTTCTTGTAGCCTACGCAGATGTTGATGGTTTCCAGACCGTCCAGCACGTCCAGCTTGGTCAGGCACAGGCCCGAGATGCTGTTCACATCGATAGCGCGACGCAGGATCACGGCATCGAACCAGCCGCAACGACGGGCACGGCCAGTGGTGGCGCCGAACTCGTGGCCACGCTTGGCCAGGAACGCACCAACGTCGTCGAACAGCTCAGTCGGGAACGGACCGGAGCCGACGCGCGTGGTGTAAGCCTTGGTGATGCCGAGGATGTAGTCCAGGAACATCGGACCAACACCCGAACCGGTGGCGATGCCGCCAGCAGTGGTGTTGGAGCTGGTGACGTACGGGTAGGTGCCGTGGTCGATGTCCAGCAGGGAGCCCTGGGCGCCTTCGAACATGATGTCCTTGCCGGCACGACGCAGGTTGTGCAGCTCTGCGGTGACGTCGAGCATCATCGGCTTGAGCAGCTCGGCGTATTCCATGCACTCGTCGAGAGTCTTCTGGAAGTCGATCGCTGGCTCTTTGTAGTAATTGACCAGTACGAAGTTGTGGTAATCCAGCAACTCGCCCAGCTTGGCGGCGAAACGCTCACGATGGAACAGATCACCGATGCGCAGACCGCGACGGGCAACCTTGTCTTCGTAAGCCGGGCCGATGCCGCGACCGGTGGTGCCGATCTTCAGCTCGCCACGGGCCTTTTCACGGGCCTGGTCCAGTGCTACGTGGTAGGACAGGATCAGCGGGCAGGACGGGCTGATACGCAGGCGCTCGCGCACCGGTACGCCTTTCTCTTCCAGCTTGTTGATTTCCCGCAGCAGGGCGTCGGGTGCAACCACCACGCCGTTACCGATCAGGCACTGCACGCCTTCGCGCAGCACGCCAGACGGGATCAGGTGCAAGACGGTTTTTTCGCCGTCGATCACCAGAGTGTGACCAGCGTTGTGGCCACCTTGGTAGCGCACTACGGCGGCAGCATGTTCGGTCAGCAGATCAACGATCTTGCCTTTGCCCTCATCACCCCATTGGGTGCCCAGGACTACGACATTCTTACCCATAACACTTGTCCTCATTCGCGCAAACTTGGTGCCGGCGGCGGCCGGCAGGAAAACTCAAGAAGCCAGTGGCGATACTTGCCAAAGCCCGTTCTGCTGAATCAATTGCCGGTCGCAGTCCGCTTCACGGGCGGCGGCCAAAGGCTGCCCAGGCAATGCCTGAACGACACGCTGACCCTCACTGCGCAACTGGCAAACCTGCTGCCAGAGTGCTGCATCCGTACTGTCAGGCATCCAGATACCGCCAGACGGTAGCTCGATCTCAGCACGCCCCAGGGTCACCAGGGTTTTCAAATCGGTGGAGAAGCCTGTCGCCGGACGGGCGCGACCGAAGTCGGCACCGATATCGTCGTAACGACCGCCCTGAGCGATGGACTGGCCAACACCCGGCACGAACACGGCGAACACCACACCGGTGTGGTAGTGGTAGCCGCGCAATTCGCCCAGGTCGAAGTACAGCGGTAACTCCGGGAAACGCGTGGACAGACGCTCGGCAATCGCCAGCAAATCGTCCAGGGCCGCCAGAACAGGCGCCGGCGCATTGGCCAGACGCTCGCGGGCAGCGCTCAACACTTCACGACCGCCACACAGGTCGACCAGCGCTCGCAGCATGCCCGACAGATCGGCAGGCAGGCCTTCGGTCAAGGTAATGACCTCGTCGATGGCTTTACGTTGCAATGCATCGAACAACTGTTGCTCGACTTCGCCGGACAAACCGGCGGCGCGGGCCAGGCCGCGGTAGATGCCGACATGCCCGAGGTCCATGTGCACATCCGGCACATCGGCCAGTTGCAGCATGGCCAGCATCAGGCTGATGACTTCCACGTCGCTGCTCGGGCTGGCATCGCCGTACAACTCGGCGCCCAGTTGAATCGGGCTGCGCGAGGACGACAACGCACGTGGCTGAGCATGCAGCACGCTACCGGCATAGCACAGACGGCTCGGGCCTTCGCGACGCAGGGTGTGCGCATCGATGCGCGCCACTTGCGGCGTGATGTCGGCACGGAAACCCATCTGCCGGCCCGACTGCGGGTCGATGACCTTGAAGGTGCGCAGATCGAGGTCCTGGCCTGCGCCGGTCAGCAGGGATTCCAGGTACTCGATATGGGGAGTCACGACAAACTCGTAACCCCAGCTCTGGAACAGATCCAACACCTGGCGACGCGCAACTTCGATGCGCGCAGCCTCCGGTGGCAGTACTTCTTCGATGCCATCTGGCAGCAGCCAGCGGTCTACCGTTGCCATTACGCCATTCCCCTATGATCCGGGCAGCAAGCCTTTGGGCGAGCCTTGAGTGAAGCAGAAAATGATCGGCTCATGTGCATAAACCCCGCGCATGAACAACGTGGCGAAAAGCCTGGAATCGGCTTCGCCAACCACTTTCCTCGAAAAACCTGTCGAGTCATTCAACTCGGGCGCCTGCATAAAAACAGCAATCAAACGTGCAGACGCAAAAAAGCCGGGAATTTCCCGGCTGCCGCATCATACACACGTTTTCCCAAAGGATCACCCCGCCCGAGGCTTTAGCCGCCAGGCGGGGGGATGATTCAGGTCAACGTCGTATCAAGGCTTGGCTTTTTCCAGGTAACGGAAGAAGTCACTGCTCGGGTCCAGGACCATGACGTCGGATTTGTTCGCGAAGCTTTCACGGTAGGCACGCAGGCTACGGTAGAACGCGTAGAACTCCTGATCCTGGCCGTATGCCTTGGAGTAGATCGCAGCAGCCTGGGCATCACCATCACCGCGAACCTCTTCGGATTCACGATAGGCTTCAGCCAGCAGCACGCGGCGTTGACGGTCGGCGTCGGCACGGATGCCTTCGGCCAGCTCGTTACCCTTGGCGCGGTGCTCGCGAGCTTCACGCTCACGCTCGGTGCTCATACGCTCGAACACGCTGCGGTTCACTTCCTTCGGCAGGTCGATGGCCTTGACCCGGACATCGACAACTTCAATGCCCAGCTCTTTTTCCGCCATCTTGTTCAGCGAAGCGGTGATGTCTGCCATCAGCGCATCACGTTCACCGGATACCACTTCGTGCAGGGTGCGTTTACCGAACTGGTCACGCAGGCCCGACTCCAGACGACGGGACAGGCGCTCGTCGGCAATCTGCTTGAGGCCGGAAGTCGCGGTGTAGAAGCGCTCGGCATCTTTCACGCGCCACTTGGCGTAGGCATCGACCATCACGGCTTTCTTTTCCAGCGTCAGGAAGCGCTGTGTCGGTGCATCCAGCGTCATCAGGCGCGCGTCGAATATGCGCACCTTGTTGACGTAAGGCACTTTCACATGCAGGCCCGGCTGAACATCGGCCTGGACCACGCGACCGAACTGCAGCAACACCGCACGCTCGGTCTGAGCCACGATGTAGAAGCAGTTCCAGGCAACGATCGCCACGACGACGCCGATAATAAGGGCGATCAGCGATTTATTGCTCATCAGCGACTCTCCCTGGTACGTGCCTGCTGTTGCTGCAGATCAGCCGCCGCACGCACATTCACTTCATTGCTGCTGGCTGCTGCGCCGGTCACCGGAGTGCTGGTGCGGCGACCATCCTCGACCATCTTGTCCAGCGGCAGATACAGCAGATTGCTCTGGCCATTCTTGTTGCCGGTCACGAGAACCTTGCTGGTGTTGCTGAAGATTTCCTGCATGGTGTCCAGGTACAGACGCTGACGGGTAACTTCAGGCGCCTTGCGGTACTCGGCCACCAGTTTGGTGAAGCGGTCAGCCTCACCCTTGGCGCGGGAGACGGTCTCGTCGCGGTAACCGTTGGCATCCTCGAGGATGCGCTGGGCCTGACCACGGGCTTCCGGCACGACGCCGTTGGCGTAGGTTTCAGCCTGGTTACGCGAACGCTGCTCGTCTTCACGGGCGCGGATCACGTCATCGAAGGCTTCCTGGACTTCACGCGGTGCAGCAGCGCTCTGTACGTTGACCTGAGTGACGGTGATACCGGTGCGATAGGTATCGAGGAAACGTTGCAGACGCTCCTTGATTTCGCTGGCCATCAATTCACGACCTTCGGTCAGCACCTGGTCCATGGCGGTAGAACCCACCACGTGGCGCAAGGCACTGTCGGTCGCATGCTGCAGGCTGGTTTCCGGCTGATCGACGTTCAGCACGAAGTCCTGCAGGTTGCTGATCTTGTACTGCACGGTCAGCGGCACTTCGACGATGTTTTCGTCTTCAGTCAGCATTTGACCCTGCTTGGTATAGGCACGCTCACGCGTGACGTTTTCCAGGTACTTGCGATCGATCGGCGGGAAATAGATGTTCAGGCCCGGGCCGACGGTTTCATAGTATTTGCCGAAGCGCAGCACCACGGCCTGCTCCTGCTCGTCGACCACGTAGACAGCGCTGTACAGCCACACGGCTGCGAGCACGGTCAGACCGATGCCGAGCAGGCCACCAAAGCCGCCACTCTTGCCCGGACCACCGCCCTCGTCACCGCGTTTCTTGCCACCACCGAACAACCCGTTCAGGCTTTCCTGCAGCTTTCGGAAGGCCTCGTCGAGATCCGGTGGTCCCTTGCGGTCGCCGTTATTGCGGCGCTTGCCACCCCAAGGATCCTGATTATTCGAGTTGCCACCCGGCTCATTCCAAGCCATAGCGCTCTCCATCTGATAAAGCAAAGACGCACCCACGGCGCGCCGACCAATGCTACAGAATGCCTGTCACCGCGGCACAACCGCTTTCTCAGGCTTTTATTGCAAAGTGTGTTGCTCGATGAATTCCATCGGTTGCAGACCTTCGCGGCTCACGAGTCGATTCAATTCGATCCGTGGCAAGCGAACGGCCAGCAGGCTGATGCCTTCTTCGTCGTGTTCTTCTTTTTGCACCGCACCGAGTTCGAAAAACTGCGCACGCAGTCGAGCAAAACGTTGCGGCAAGCGCAAGGTGCCAACAAACAAATCGCTGCCCAACAGTTCCGCCACTGCCTGCTTGAGCAAGTCCAGGCCGGTACCGTCCTTGGCCGACAACCAGACCCGCTGCGGCTTGCCATCGGCATCGCGCTGGATCTGCGGCTCAACCCCCTCGAGCAAATCGAGTTTGTTGTATACCTCAAGGATCGGCAAGTCTTGTGCCCCGATCTCCCCGAGCACCACCATGACCTGTTCGATCTGGGCCATACGATCAGGCTCGTGCGCATCGATCACGTGCAGCAGCAGGTCGGAGTTGCTCGACTCTTCGAGCGTAGCTCGAAATGCCTCGACCAGTTTGTGCGGCAGGTGACGAATGAAGCCCACGGTGTCGGCCAGCACGATCGGCCCGAGGTCCTCGAGCTCTAGTCGGCGCAAGGTCGGGTCGAGGGTCGCGAACAGCTGGTTGGCGGCAAAGACGTCGGAATCGGTGACCGAGTTGAACAGCGTCGATTTGCCGGCGTTGGTATAACCAACCAGTGAAACCGTCGGAATGTCAGCACGCTTGCGCCCGCGACGAGACTGCTCGCGCTGGCTGCGGACCTTTTCCAGGCGCCCCTTGATCTGACGCAGACGAATCCGCAACAGGCGCCGGTCGGTTTCCAGTTGGGTTTCACCCGGCCCGCGCAGGCCGATACCGCCCTTCTGCCGCTCAAGGTGAGTCCAGCCGCGAACCAGACGCGTACTCATGTACTCAAGCTGGGCCAGTTCGACCTGGAGCTTGCCTTCATGGGTGCGGGCGCGTTGGGCGAAGATATCGAGAATCAGACCCGTGCGATCGATCACGCGACACTCGAAAATACGTTCGAGGTTACGTTCCTGACTGGGCGTGAGGATGTGATTGAAAATCACCAGATCGACCTGTTCGGCTTTGACCAGGTCGCGTAACTCTTCGACCTTGCCGCTGCTGATCAGGGTTTTGGCGGTTGGCCGATGACGCGGCACGTTAAAAAACGCGACGGTCTCGGCACCAGCCGAAATTGCCAACTCCTGAAACTCCTGCGGATCTTCGCGCGCCTCAGGGTCCTGACCATCCAAGTGAACGAGAATTGCCCGCTCACCACCACCGTGGCGCTCAAAGAACAAAGGAGACTCCTATCAGGCGTTACCTGGCTCAGCGTCGCCTGCTTCGGATTCGGTTGCGCTAGGCAGACGAATTGGACGAACTGGCACCACTGTAGAGATAGCGTGTTTGTAAACCATCTGGCTGACGGTGTTTTTCAGCAGGATAACGAACTGGTCGAAAGACTCGATCGTGCCTTGCAGTTTGATCCCGTTGACCAGGTAGATGGAAACCCCCACTTTCTCTTTACGTAAAGTATTCAAGTAAGGGTCTTGTAGCGAATGCCCTTTTGACATGTGCCGCACTCCTTTAAGGATTCAATATAAAAAATAGGTAAACAGATGGCTTGGGGCCGTCACACCCCCAAGGATAGACGGCAATTGCAAGGACTCAGCTCAATATGGAGATGGTCCCGAGGTATTTCAAGGCGCGCGGCAGATTGTCGCAATCGAGGCTGTCCAACCAGTGTAAATCAGCCCAACTGCGCAGCCAGGTGAACTGGCGCTTCGCCAATTGGCGCGTGGCAATGATTCCACGCTCCTGCATCTCGGCTTGCGTCAGCTTGCCATCCAGGTAATCCCAGACTTGTCGATAACCTACTGYACGTATAGACGGCAACCCGGAATGCAAGTCACCTCTATCTCGCAGGGCTACGACCTCGTCGACGAATCCCTGTTCCAACATATTTGTGAATCTTTGTTTAATGCGCTCGTGCAGTACCTGGCGATTTGCCGGAGCGATGGCCAAGTTCGCGACAGTATAGGGCAATTGTTGCAGTCCCGAAGCGGCTGCTTCAGTACTTTGCGCAGATTGTCGCAAGCGTAGCTCAGTCATGCTCTGGCCGCTGACGCGATAAACTTCCAGTGCACGACTAAGGCGCTGCGGATCGTTCGGGTGAATTCGCGCCGCGGATTGCGGATCAATCACCGCCAATTGATCGTGCAGGGCTTGCCAGCCAAGGCGTGCAGCCTCTTCTTCGATTTGCGCACGAACGTCCGCATCGGCCGCCGGCATGTCGGCCAGACCTTCGAGCAAAGCCTTGTAATAGAGCATTGTGCCGCCCACCAGCAGCGGAATATTGCCCCGCGCGGTGATCTCGCCCATGGCTTGCAACGCATCGCGACGGAAATCCGCGGCGGAATAACTCTCGGCCGGGTCGAGAATGTCGATCAGACGATGCGGGAATTCGGCCAGGATCTCTTTGGAGGGTTTGGCGGTGCCGATGTCCATGCCGCGATAAACCAGCGCCGAATCGACACTGATCAGCTCGCAGGGCAGGACCTTGGTGAGTTCGATGGCCAGGTCGGTCTTGCCGGCGGCCGTCGGCCCCATCAGGAAAATCGCGGGAGGGAACTGGCTCATCAACGACCGCGCAAGAACAGTTTGTCCAGATCGTCCAGGCCCAGTTGGGTCCAGGTCGGTCGGCCATGGTTACATTGACCGCTGCGCTCGGTGTTTTCCATGTCCCGCAGCAGGCCGTTCATTTCCGGCAAGGCCAGGCGCCGATTCGCGCGAATCGCGCCGTGGCAGGCCATGGTGCCGAGCAGTTCGTTCAAGTGCGCCTGAATCCGGTCGCTGGTGCCGTATTCCATCAAATCCGCCAGCACATCGCTAACCAGTCGGTTGGCCTCGGCCTGCTTCAGCAACGCAGGGATTTGCCGGATGGCCAGGGTTTCCGGGCCAAGGCGCTGCAATTCAAAACCCAGACGCTGGAACCAGGCGACGTTTTCTTCGGCGCAGTCGGCTTCGCGCTGGCTGACCGCCAGGGATTCCGGCACCAGCAATGGCTGACCGCTCAACCCCTCGCTGGCCATGGCGACTTTCAGCCGTTCGTACATGATCCGCTCATGGGCGGCATGCATGTCTACCAGCACCAGGCCTTGGGCGTTTTCCGAAAGAATGTAGATGCCCTTGAGCTGCGCCAGTGCATAGCCCAGCGGCGGAATGTCATCTTGCCCGGCCGGCAGCGCGACCGCATTGGCCTCGGGCAACGGCGCGAAAAACTCGCGATAGGCCGCCTGGGCTTCGGCGACGGGCACGCCGGACTGAGGTCGCGGCGTGTATTGATACTGATAACCGGCACCGGCGCCAGAGCCCGCCGAAGTATTGAAGGACGGCTGGGCCTGAGGCTGCTCCAGCAGCGCATTGGCCGCCAGACGCATCTCGCCCTGCGGGCCGAACTCGCCGGCTTCGATACCGGTTGGCCGGACCACGGCTGTCGCGACAGGCGCGGCCAACTGGTCTTCCGGCCGCACATCACCCAAGGCGCGATGCAAAGTGCCGTAAAGGAAGTCGTGAACCATGCGCCCGTCACGGAAGCGTACTTCGTGCTTGGTCGGGTGCACGTTGACGTCGACGCCCGCCGGATCGACTTCGAAAAACAGCACGAATGTCGGGTGCCGACCGTTGAACAATACGTCGCGATAAGCCTGGCGCACTGCGTGCGCCACCAGTTTGTCGCGCACGGCACGGCCATTCACAAAGAAATACTGCAAATCCGCCTGGCTGCGGTTGAAGGTCGGCAACCCGACCCAACCCCACAAATGCAGGCCATTGCGTTCGATTTCGATCGGCAACGCCTGCTCCAGAAAGCCCGCCCCGCAGATCGCCGCCACACGCCGGGCGCGGGCCGCGTCATCATGGGCTTCGTGCAGGCTGAGGATGGTTTTGCCGTTATGGCGCAGATGGAACGCCACATCGAACCGCGCCAGCGCCAGACGCTTGATCACTTCTTGCAGGTGATCGAATTCGGTTTTTTCGGTCTTGAGAAACTTGCGGCGCGCCGGGGTATTGAAGAACAAATCGCGCACTTCCACCGAAGTGCCCACCGGATGAGCCGCTGGTTGCACGCGAGCCGCCATGTCCCGGCCTTCGGTTTCCACCTGCCAGGCTTGATCGGCGTCGCGAGTGCGGGAAGTCAGGGTCAGACGCGCCACGGAACTGATGGAGGCCAGCGCCTCACCACGAAACCCCAGGCTCATGACCTGTTCGAGGTCTTCCAGGTTGCGAATCTTGCTGGTGGCGTGACGGGCCAGGGCCAAAGGCAGGTCATCGGCGGAAATGCCACTGCCATCGTCGCGCACCCGCAGCAGCTTGACACCGCCCTGCTCCACATCGACATCGATGCGTTTGGCGCCGGAGTCGAGGCTGTTTTCCAGCAACTCCTTGATCACCGAGGCCGGGCGCTCAACCACTTCACCAGCGGCAATCTGGTTCGCCAGCCGTGGACTGAGTAGCTCGATACGCGCCGTGTTGGTCAGCACCTGGTTCATTCTTTGGCCGCCAGTTCAGTGCCTGGAATGGTCAACGTCTGACCAATCTTCAGCTCGTCACTTTGCAAGTTGTTGGCACTGCGCAAGGTGGCCGCAGACACCTGATAACGCACGGCGATCATCGCCAGGGTTTCACCGGGGCTCACGCGATGGTCACGTGGGCCTTGGGCGATCTTGCCGGAATCGCGCAGCCAGGCAATGTAGGTGCCCGGCGGCGGGTTCTGCTGGAAGAATTGCCGCACGCCGCTGCTGATGGAGCGCGCCAGCGCCTGCTGGTGGCTCGATGCCGCGAGTTTCGAGGCTTCGTTGGCGTTGGAGATGAACCCGGTTTCCACCAGGATCGACGGGATGTCCGGCGACTTCAGCACCATGAACCCGGCTTGCTCGACACGTTGTTTGTGCAGCGGCGTGACGCGACCGATGTTGCTCAAGACTTTCTGGCCAACGTTCAGACTGGAAGTCAGGGAAGCGGTCATCGACAGGTCGAGCAGCACGCCGGCGAGCATCCGGTCCTTGTCGTCGAGGCTGACGTTGCCGGCACCGCCGATCAAGTCGGAACGGTTTTCGCTGTCGGCCAGCCAACGGGCGGTCTCCGACGTAGCGCCGCGGTCAGACAGGGCAAACACCGACGCACCGAACGCTGCGGCTGACGGCGCGGCGTCGGCGTGGATCGAAACGAACAGGTCGGCGCCCTTCTTGCGGGCGATTTCGGTACGGCCGCGCAATGGAATGAAGTAGTCGCCGGTACGGGTCAGTTCGGCGCGGAAACCTTTCATGCCATTGACCTGACGCTGCAGTTCACGGGCGATGGCCAGCACCACGTCTTTTTCACGCTGACCGCGAGACCCCGAGGCGCCCGGGTCTTCGCCGCCGTGACCGGCATCGATCACCACGATAATGTCGCGCTTGCCAGCCGGTGCGGGTGGCAGCTTGATCGAAGGCTCGGACGGCGTGACGGGTACGGCGGGTACCGTGGCCACAGACGGTGTTGGCGCAGGCGGTGGCGCGGCATCGGCCGCGTTGTCGAACAGGTCGACTACCAGGCGATTGCCGTACTGGGCGTTCGGCGCCAAGGTGAAGCTTTTCGGCGTGACGGCTTTTTTCAGGTCGATGACCACCCGCAAATCGGTCGGCGTACGCTGAGCCGAACGCATTGCCGTGATCGGCGTGTTGGCCGTGGAGACGTTCAGCGGCGAGCCGAGCGTCGCGCCATTGATGTCGATTACCAGCCGATCCGGTGCGGTCAGGGTAAAGACGCTGTGCTGGACAGGCCCCGTCAGGTCGAACACCAGTCGAGTGTTATCCGGCGCCCGCCAAAGGCGAACACTGTTGACCTTCGTCTCGGCCACAGCGTCGACGGTCACCGCCAAAAACAACACCCCTACGGCAGCAACCAACGCGCGAAAGCGCATACCTAACCCCATCATTTATTTGGATTCCAATGCCAAAACGGCACACCACGACTCGCCACGCGAGCCTTGGGGCAAAATTCTCAGCGAACGCCCGCTGTCTTGCGGGCTAATGGTAATGGTCAGGTCGGGCTTTGGCAAAAAGCCTGCACCCTTCTGGGGCCATTCAATAAGACATAATGCGTCGTCATCGAAATAGTCGCGGATGCCGAGGTACTCCAGCTCCTCGGGGTCGACCAATCGATATAAGTCGAAATGGAAGGCGCGGACGGCGCCGATCTCGTAAGGCTCGACCAGGGTAAAGGTCGGACTTTTTACCGCGCCGGTATGCCCCAGGCCACGGATGATGCCCCGGGACAGTGTGGTTTTCCCCGCGCCCAGATCCCCTTCAAGAAAGATCAGACCGTGCCCTCCGGTGGTTTTGGCGATACGTGCGCCAAAATCGCTCATGGCCTGCTCATCAGCCAGGTACAGGGTTACTTCAGACACGGTGCTTGCTCCTCCAACAACTGACGAATGGCTGGAATCAGATCACTGGCCGCCAGCCCGCGGCCTAATTTACCTTGTTGCGCACCGGCATTGGCGTGCAGCCAGACCGCCAGGCAGGCCGCGTCATACGCGTCCAGGCCCTGAGCGAGCAAGGCGCCCACCAGACCGGCCAGCACATCACCCAACCCGGCCGACGCCATGGCCGGATGGCCCTGATGACACAGCGCCAGACGCCCATCGGGGCTGGCAATCAGACTGCCAGCGCCCTTGAGCACTACCACCGCTGTATATTTTTTGCTCAACGCATGGGCCGCGGCCGGGCGGTCAGCCTGTACGGCGGCTGTCGATATCCCCAGCAATCGTGCCGCTTCGCCCGGATGCGGCGTGATGACACTACCTGCGGGCAAGCTCACGCCACCTTCGGCCAACAGGTTCAATGCATCGGCATCCCATACTTGTGGCTGCGACGCGTTGGCCGCGGCCGACAACAGGCTGCGCCCCCAGGCGGCCTGCCCCAGCCCCGGGCCGACGACCAGCACCGTGGCCTTCTCCAGCAAGCCCATCAATTGATTGGCCGACGACGTACCGAGCACCATAGCTTCCGGCAAACGCGCCAGGGCGGCCGGAACATGCTCGCTGCGGGTGGCCACGGACACCATGCCGGCACCGCTGCGCAGGGCACTTTGTGCACTAAGCAGGATGGCGCCGCCAAAACCGCGATCACCGCCAACGAGCAATACGTGACCGAATTTGCCTTTGTGGGCAGTTGGAGCGCGGCCGGTCAGACGCGGCACATTACCGGCCGTCAGGCGACGCGCACTTATCTCGGCCCCAATAAATGTCTCGGGGGCGACGTGCAGATCGTTAAATACCAAATCGCCCACCACATCCGCCGCGTCACCGGCGAACAGCCCCACCTTCAACCCGATGAACGTCACAGTCAGGTCTGCTCGAACCGCAATGCCGAGCTGGYGCCCCGTATCGGCGCACAACCCCGAGGGGATATCCACCGCCGCAACCGGGAGCCCACTGGCATTGATCGCGGCGATGGCGCTGGCGAACGGCTCGCGCACTTCACCGGTCAGGCCGGTGCCGAGCAATGCATCCAGCACAATGCCGCGCAACTCGGAGTGCGGGGTCCAGCCTTGAATGGCCACGCCTTCGGCCACCGCCTCGGCATGCGCCGACGCGGCATCGCCCTGCAAACGCCCGGGGTCACCGGCGGCCAGCACCCGCACATGCCAGCCGGCACGTCGGGCCAGCACGGCCACCAGATAACCGTCGCCCGCGTTATTGCCATGGCCGGCCACCACACTCAATTCGTGCCCGGTCGGCCAATGGCGGACCAGCGCACGCCAGGTCGCCCGTGCCGCACGCTGCATCAATTCGAAGCCCGGTGTACCGGCCGCGATCACGCTCGCATCGAGCCCTCGGACTTGCGCGGCGCTATACAGCGCGTCGGGTAATTCATCTTTAGTGTGCGGCATGCGTCTTCAGGCTCCGATGTCTGGCAGAATTATACGCATCTCAGCTCCGGTTTCTCTCGCCTCATGCCCGCTATTACCACAGACCTGCCCGCCCTCGCCCAATCCATCAAGGACTGGGGCCGCGAGCTGGGCTTTCAGCAAGTCGGCATCAGCGGCCTCGATCTGGCCGAGCATGAGCAGCACCTGGAGCGCTGGCTCGCCGCTGGCTATCACGGCGAAATGGATTACATGGGCGCCCATGGCAGCAAACGCTCGCACCCGGAAGAACTGGTGCCGGGCACCCTGCGCGTGGTTTCCCTGCGCATGGACTACCTGCCGGGCGACACGCACATGGCGCAACGGCTGGCCCAACCGGAAAAAGCCTACGTCTCGCGTTATGCCTTGGGCCGCGATTACCACAAATTAATTCGTAAACGCGTGCAACAACTGGCGGAAAAAATCCAGGCGGTGATCGGCCCGTTCGGCTACCGCGCCTTCGTCGACAGCGCCCCGGTGCTGGAAAAGGCCATCGCCGAACAGGCTGGCCTGGGCTGGATCGGCAAAAACACGCTGGTCTTGAATCGCAAGGCCGGCAGTTACTTCTTCCTCAGCGAACTGTTCGTCGACCTGCCGCTGCCGGTGGACCCACCCCACGCCACCGAGCACTGCGGTCGCTGCACGGCCTGCCTGGACATTTGCCCGACCAATGCCTTCGTCGGCCCCTATGTGCTGGACGCCCGTCGCTGCATTTCGTACCTGACCATCGAACTGAAAAGCGCGATTCCTGAAGATTTACGACCGCTGATCGGCAATCGGGTGTTCGGTTGCGATGACTGCCAGATTGTCTGCCCATGGAACCGCTTCGCCCGACCTTCCGGGGAAAGCGACTTCAAACCCCGGCACAACCTGGACAACGCCGAACTGGCCGAACTGTTCATGTGGGACGAAGAAAAATTCCTCAGCAGCACCGAAGGTTCACCGTTGCGTCGGGCCGGTTACGAGCGTTGGTTGCGCAATCTGGCGGTCGGCCTGGGCAATGCGCCGTCGAGCATTCCGGTGCTGGAAGCGTTGAAGGCACGGCGGGACTATCCGTCGGAACTGGTGCGCGAGCATGTCGAATGGGCGCTAAAACAACACGGGCTTATGTAGTAGCTGCCGAAGACTGCGTTCGGCGCGACTGCGAAGCGAGCCCTTCGGCCTCGAACGCAGCCTTCGGCAGCTGCTACAGGGACTGCGTGTAAATCAGGCTTCGTCGTTATAAACGAACTTGGGCATTTCCCAGTGGAAACGGATCGCCAGCAAGCGCAGCAGGAAGCCGCCGAATAGCGTGATCAGGATCGCCTGTTCACCCGGCAATTGCAGATAGATACAGAATAAATAGCACCACGCCGCAGCAAACGAGACGCTGGCGTAGAGTTCGCGGCGGAAAATCAGCGGGATGTCGTTGCAGAAGATGTCCCGCAGAATGCCACCGAATACCCCGGTGATCACGCCGCTGACCGAGGCCACCAGCATGCCGTGGCCCATTTCCAGGGCGGTCATGCAGCCGATCAGGGTGAACGCGACCAGGCCCGCGGCGTCGAGCACCAGAAACAGCGAGCGCAGATGGCGCATCCAGCGCGCAGCGAAGACGGTGAACATCGCAGCGATCGACGTCAGCACCAGGTATTCCGGGTGTTTGACCCAGGTCAGCGGGTAATGGCCAAGCAACACGTCGCGCACCGAACCGCCGCCCAACGCCGTGACGCATRCAATCAATACCACGCCAAACCAGTCCATGCCGCGACGGCCCGCAGAAAGGGCGCCAGTCATGGCTTCGGCAGTAATGGCGATCAGGTAGAGCATCAGCAACATGGTGGCGGTCCTTACGAGAAGGCGCGCAGTCTACTCAGATCGTCAGGGCACCAAAAGGGGGCAAGGGTACCTGTGTCGAGGGAGCTTGCCCCGCTGCGCCGCAGAGCGGCCCTATTTGCTGAGAGAGCAACTCTTCAAATAGACCACGCCGGCTGACTTTACGACTGCTACGCAGCCGAGCGGGACGGTGCGGCGTTCCGACAAGCCCCCTCGCCACAAAAACCCTCGTTGCCACCCAATCAGAACTTGATGAAATTCTTGCGGTAGTGTTGCAGCTCGGCGATCGATTCGCGGATGTCGTCCAGGGCCAGGTGGGTGCTGCCCTTTTTGAAGCTGTCGCGCACATCCGGTGCCCAACGCGCGGCCAACTCCTTGAGGGTCGACACGTCGAGGTTGCGGTAGTGGAAATAGCTTTCCAGCGACTTCATGTGGGTATAAAGGAAGCGACGGTCCTGGCAGATGCTGTTGCCACAGATCGGCGACTTGCCCTTCGGCACCCATTTCTCCAGGAAGGCGATGGTCTGGGCTTCCGCTTCGGCCATGCTGATGCGGCTGTCGCGAACCCGTTGGGTCAGTCCGGAGCCGCCGTGTTGACGGGTATTCCACTCGTCCATGCCGGCGAGGATCTCGTCGCTGTGATGAATGGCGATCACCGGACCTTCAGCCAAGGTGTTCAAATTACTGTCGGTGACGATGGTGGCCATCTCGATGATGACGTCGGTATCAGGGTTCAGCCCGGTCATTTCCAGGTCGATCCAGATCAGGTTCTGCGGGTTCTGCATATGTCGGCTCCTCGGCGTAGGTTCGCAGTTTAGCCTAGGGAGACGGCCGGGCGTGCTAAACTCGCGACCGTTTTACCTAATCGCTGCATTCTCGATACGGAACACCCATGGCCAAACGCCAACTCAATCGTCGTCAAAACTGGCGCATCGAAAAGATTCAGGGCGAGCGCGCTGCCCGCGCCGCCAAACGCGAGTCCTCGGCTGTCGAGGCACTTGAGGGTGGCGACCTGGGTCCGGAACAGACGGGCCTGGTGATCGCGCACTTCGGTGTACAGGTTGAAGTCGAAGCCCTCGATGGCGAGCTGGCCGGCCAGGTATTCCGCTGCCACTTGCGCGCCAACCTGCCGGCGCTGGTGACCGGTGATCAGGTCGTATGGCGTGCCGGCAACCAGGGCATCGGCGTGATCGTGGCGCAACTGCCGCGCAAAACCGAGCTCTGCCGCCCGGACAGTCGTGGACAGCTCAAGCCGGTGGCGGCCAACGTCGACATGATCGTCATCGTCTTCGCACCGCTGCCAGAGCCTCATGCCAACCTGATCGACCGCTACCTGGTTGCCGCGGAACATGCGGGTATCCGCCCGTTGTTGCTGCTGAACAAATTCGACCTGATCGACGAGCAGAACGCCCCGGCGCTGAATGCCTTGCTGGCGGTTTACCGCACGCTGGGCTACCCGGTGCTGGAAGTGTCGGCGCACCACGGCAACGGCATGGAACAACTTCAAAAACTGTTGGACGGGCACATCAGTGTGTTCGTCGGCCAGTCCGGTGTCGGCAAATCATCTTTGGTCAACAGCCTGTTGCCGGAAGTCGAAACCCGCGTCGGCCCGCTGTCCGAGCTGTCGGGCCAGGGCACCCACACCACCACCACCGCGCGGTTGTTCCACTTCCCCGGTGGCGGTGAGCTGATCGACTCTCCGGGTATCCGCGAGTTCGGCCTGGGTCACGTCAGCCGTGCCGACGTCGAAGCCGGCTTCATCGAGTTCAACGACCTGCTCGGCACCTGCCGCTTCCGCGACTGCAAACACGACCGCGAACCGGGCTGCGCCCTGCTCAAGGCCCTGGAAGATGGCCGCGTGCAGCAGCAACGGATGAACAGCTACCGGTCGATCATCGCCAGCTTGCCTGAAAACAGCTATTAAACAGACGCTCCAGCCGCCCCGACATTAACGGGACGGCTGGCCGCTCGTAACCACCTACAAAACAACCTACAAAACAACCCGTCGACTTAAACATCAGATATTTCTGTAGGGCGTCCGCACGCCTGTTTGAAGGGCACTTCTCTTTCACCGCGAAGCCCTTGTTTCGGCCATTCAACTGCATACATTCAAAACCCTCTTCGCACATTGGCGATACCGAGGGCCCCCCATGCAAACCTATCATTTGTTCATCAGCCACTCGTGGAACTATTCAGACGCCCACGACAATCTGATCCGCCTGCTGGGCGCACAGCCGGACTTCAGTTTCAAGAACTTCTCGGTGCCACCGCACAACCCGATCATCGGCGCCCGCACCGACAAACAACTCGAAGAAGCCATCGAAAACAAGATCCGCCCGTGCTCGGCAGTGCTGATCATGGCCGGGATGTATTCGACCTACAGCAAGTGGATCAACAAGGAAATCGAGATTGCCAAACGCATGGGCAAAGTGATCATCGCGATCAAACCGTTCGGCGCCGAGCGGATTTCCAACGTAGTGCGCGAAGCCGCACACGCCGAATGCGCGTGGAACACCAAGAGCATCGTCAGTGCGATTCGCCTGCATACGGCGGTGTGATCATGCGCAAGGGACTGTTTATCGGTATCAACCACTACTCGCATATCGCGCCGCTCAGTGGCTGTAACAATGACGCCATCGCCATGGCCTCGATACTGGAACGACATGCGACGGGTAAGCCCAACTTCAAAAACCTGGTGCTGACGTCCGCCGAGGAGTATCTGACTCGCCAGATGCTGGAAGAGAACATAAAGCAATTGTTCTCCGGCGACTGCAATGTGGCACTGCTGTACTTCGCCGGACATGGCCACTTCGAAAGCGGTATCGATGAAGGCATGCTAATTCCACAGGATTACCGCTGCAGCAACGATGGCATTCGCATCAGCGACATCCTTCAGTGGGCGAACGCTGCCGACAAGATCAAAAACAAAGTCATCATTCTCGATTGCTGCGAAGCTGGCGCCGCGGGCGAGATGCGCGGCCTGCGCGGTGGCGCCAGCGTCATCGGCGAAGGCATGACGATATTGACCGCCTGCAAGAAAGCCCAACCCGCCCTGGAGGAATCCGGCCATGGCGTGTTCACCGGACTGCTGCTGCAAGCGCTTCACGGCGGCGCCGCCAACGTATTGGGCGAGATCACGCCTGGCAGCCTGTATTCGTTCGTCGATAACGCATTGGGCGCCTGGGATCAGCGTCCGGTGTTCAAAACCAACGTGTCGCAATTCATCGCCCTTCGCGAAGTCCCGCCGCTGATTCTGGAAGAAATATTAAGCCGCTTGCCCGAGTGGTTTCCCGAGGCACAGTCGGTCTATGCACTTGACCCCAGCTACGAGCCCACCGAAGCCACGTACGACCCGGACCACGGCCACATCTTCAAACAACTGCAAAAGTGCAACCGCCACAGCCTGATCGAACCGGTGGACGCCGAACACATGTACTACGCGGCCATCAACTCCACCGGTTGCCGCCTCACGGCACTCGGCGCCTATTACCGCGAACTCGCCCTCAAAGGACATTTCTGATGCCCGTATTCATCAGCTACCGTCACGTGGATCGCCCCCACGCGATCGCCATCAACAGCCGTCTGATACAGGCCAACATCAAGACCTACTTCGACGTGCTGGATCCGGAATCACAGACCACCGACGACATCACCGGGGTCATCACCCGCAACATCACCGCATGCACGCATCTGATGGCGGTGGTCTCTGACAAGACTGCGCTCTCGTGGTGGGTACCGTTCGAAATCGGCGAAGCGACCATCAGCAACCGGCGGATCTGCTCATTCAAGACCGAACCGGCGGAACTGCCGCTGTACCTCGATAAATGGCCAAAGCTCAGCACTGACAAGGATCTGGATTTTTTCATTGATGCCTACCGTGAAGAAGTGGCGACCAAGCGCTCCATGACGCTGGATTCGATCAGCGAATCCCTTTACGGCACCTACAGACGCAATGCCGAGCTGTTCCACGACCAGCTCAAAAACCGCATCCGACGGGGTTACTGACAGGTGCAAAAAAGCCGCGATGATCGCGGCTTTCTGGTCTTTAGCAAGCCTTGGATGCGCTGGGCTGGAAGCTGACGCACTGAGCAGACTTGCCCAGCCAACATACCTTACGTCCAAAATCGGCATTACAGAGCCATCTTAACAGCCAAATAACAGGATTTACGCACGCTATCAGCGCCTACGATACCGTGCGAAAAAAATGAATTAATTGAGGCTGAAGGCTTCTTGAATGGTCTTGATCAAACGGTCGCCATCCACCCCTTTGTAACCTTGGGGGTTTGACGCAAGCTCAGCGGACACTTGGCTGAGAAATGACGTCAAATCGAGAGCCATTCGTTCAGGGAGTTCGGTCATTCCTTCCGTAAGACCGACAGAAAGCAAGATCACATCTCTGAAGTGCTTCTTGATATCGCGACTGTCCACTTGCACGCCGTTCTGGATCTGCGCCTTCTTGTTAAGCCAGGCATGGGCTTTGAGCGGAACGAGCCTGTCGGCCCCAATGTGACTGATTTCCTGGGTGTGATCGACGCCGGCCAGGAGAAAGTTGTAATACTCATCATCAAGGATGATCGCAGAAAGACTTGCGGCTTGCTCTTCTACGGGGATTCTGGTCATTCGGGCCGCTTCTTCGTGTTCCAGGCCATCTGGGAGACGAGAAAAAAGCTCGATCTGAACTGGAAAGGATTTGTCCTCGGGATTCTGGAAGCGATAGAAAACAGGGGAGCCCCCTTCTCTGTCTCCATTTTGGCGAATGGCATATCCGCCGTCCTTGATGAACTTCCAGAACTGACCTACGAACTCACGATTGAGAGCCTCAACGACCAGTACGACATCCAGATCCTTGGTGGGTCGAAATCGCTCACCCAGATCCTCCATGGTTATCGAGGCTGCCACCCCGCCTATCAGAACGTAGCTGCCCTGATAGTCTTTGAAATACTCTCTAAACCGGTCGATACCCACTACCATTTCACGTTCTCCATCATTTCATCCAAACACATTTGCACCCGGTCATCATGGTCATCCTTGAGACTTAGATAGAGAGAAAATGGGTCGACAACTCCAATAGCTATGTTGCTGTGCAGTGGCTCATAGTTCCAAAACTGGATGCAGCACGCTGCATGGTTTTGCGGCACCTCAAAATAGGGAAACGTGGTCTCGCGTTTAGATTTGGCCGTCTTTGAAGTCGAGCCCCAAAAGCCGATCTCTACCCCATATGCCGTATTCACTTTTTGGAGGTGATCAGACTGAGCAAGCTCTCGAATGTGATCGAACTGCGCAGTCGTCATTGCAAAGCCAGGTACTTTTGGACTGGCGAGAAGGCTCATCTCTGCCAGGGCCGCCTCCCCCGCCAGCAGCATTGGGGTGTCAAACGCCTCAGGAATTGCATTTAACCAAAGCGTTTTTTTGACCGGCGTACGCATGTAGTCTTTCGCCATTTCCCAAGTCTCTTTAGGAGACAAGTGAAAAAAGATCGCGGCTTCACCCATTTCCTTTCCAGGCTGAACGATGTCCAGATCGGTCAGCTCTTTGATGGCTCTGGTAACGGTCATTTTTGCGTAGGCAAAGGACTTCTCGAAAGTAGAGCGAGTGGTCAGTAACCGGGGCTGCCATCCTTTGATCAATAATTGAATAAGCATGGATTGAGTGGCGGGGCTCAGAACCTGAGGTTTTTCCAGGCGCTGCCTGTAGTACTCACGCAAATCCATTCCAAACGCTGGAAGATAAAGCTGGTTTCCCGGCACGATGAATTGGACGCCTTTCTCGACCAGTCGTTTTCTGTCATAGCTCGGGAGCGCGTCTGTGACGAAAACCATGAGGTCACTGGTTTCGGGCAACTTCTTCTCCAGCAGCTTGTTGATTGCCTGCATATGCTTGGCTACATCCGCAACGCTAGCTTCCCGCTGTGGATGCTCCTTGAGGATAAGGCACTTGGCACCCAAGATTTCCGTGACGAAAAATTCGTATCGGTCACGCAGCACATACGGAAGGATTTTGACGTGCTCCCACGGTTTTAAGCGCAGCTTGAGACCAAGCACACTCTCTACATRGACCTTGAGCTCGATCAGGTCACGCCTCTCAGGGAGGTCGTGGTCGTAGCTGGTAAAATCAACCATGGCCATTCTTCCGTATCACGATTTCATCACGATATCAGAGGCTCTGATAGCGTGCAAAATTCCTGATATTCTTCCGTGAATTCTGATACAGAGTCTCTGTGAAGCGAGATAAAAGATAATGGCCAGGGAGCGAGTGACTGTCGCGGTAGGGATAGAGTTATCTACAACCCCTACCGCGACCAGATGCGCGACGATCGCGGCTTTCCGGTCTTCAAAGTGCGGCTTTTTCCAGCTTCCAGCCCAAAGCATCCAAGGCGTCACAGCCGTCCTGAATCAACAGGTGTGCAGCATTGGCGAAATGCTCCAGATCGTGACCTTCGACGTTTTTGATGCACAGGCAGGTGACGCTATTGAGCAGATTGCGCGCGGCTTTGATTCGGTGAGTGGCGGTTTCGAGGAGATCCGAGAATTTGGCTTCGGTGTCGATATACAGAGTCGGGCCGACGCTGAAATTGCCTTGCAAGGGGTGATACTTAGCCATTAGGTCTAACTCCGGTCACTTGGGTGAGGATTCATCTTTGTTTCGACCGGCTAAGATCGATCGCTGATTCGTCAGCGACGAGCGAACTGTAGGCGAGCAATCTGGGGAAGTAAACCCGGCCAATACGCCTCGGAACTGTCCTACATCATTCTCCGAACAAGCCTCACTCCTTGATTTTTACCGCCGGCACCGCCAGCCCATCGCGCGGTTAATCAATCCACCTTCCGTTCGTTGCTGTCTTATTCGAGTTCCAGATCGACAGTCGCTGCCCGCCTTTGCCGATCATTTTCGTGACGCCACGAAAATGATTAGCGGCATCCAATCCAGCGGTTTTGCCGTTGAAGCTGTGGCAAGGAGTGATTGTCCATAACGACTTCCTGATAAGAAGCCAGAAGGTGTAAACCTTATTCAGGACGAAGCAGCAGAGACAAAAAAGCCGCGATCATCGCGGCTTTTTTTGGCCTCAGGAAACCGCTGCCGGCGGTTTCGGCTCGACGCTCTTCAGGCCAGGCTTCTGGAACGGGTACAAGTGCTGGCGCAGGATACCGCCCGGCAAGTCCTTGCCAAAAACCCCGTAGCGCGTCGGCCACTCCTTGGGTGGCAACTTGAAGGTGCCAAACAGCATATCCACCAGCGGCGTATGGATCGCATAGTTCTTGTAGATGTAATCCTTGTGCCGGGCATGATGCCAATGGTGATAGCGCGGCAGGACCAGCACATAATTCAGCCAGCCGCCGTTGATCCGTACATTGGCGTGGGCCAGCACTGCCTGCACCCCGACCAGAATCACGTAGGCGTTCAACGCCTGGGGCGCAAAACCCAGCAGCATCAAAGGCACCAGCACGCCGGTACGGGTGAGCAGAATCTCGATGAAGTGGACACGCGAACCGGCGAGCCAATCCATGTGCGTGCTTGAGTGATGTACGGCATGCATGCGCCATAACCATGGCACGACGTGATACAGCCGATGCAGCCAGTACTGACCGAGGTCAGCCACCAATACCGCCAGCAAGAACTGCACAACGATCGGCAGGCTTTGTACGCTGGCCTGCAAATCCGCCGACACGGCCCAGCCAGCCATAAAGCTCGACGAGGCAGTGATGAAAATCAGGATGAACTGCACCAGCATATGACTGACAAAAAAGTAGGTCAGGTCAGTTCGCCAGTGCGGACGCAGAATGTTTTGCTCAGGGTCCTTGGAATAGAGTTTTTCCAGGGGGATAAAGACGATGGCCGACACCAGCAGAGCCAGGACGAACCAGTCCAGCCCCAGCGAGTACGGTGTCTGCCCAATCGAGCTGATCTGCACATTGGTGCCGCCGAGAAACACCGCCAGCCCCGAGGCGACAAGTCCGGTAATCCCCAAGCGCTTTCGCTTGTTGAGCAGGATATTCAGGGTGCCCAGGCTGAAAGACAGTACCAGCCCAAGCAATAGCGTGGTGCGCGCAAACTGTTCGTCGTACACCTTGCGCAGTTCGGCGGTGGTCAGCCATTCGGGAAAGAGAAAGCACAATACCGCCAGCAGGCTCAATAGCCCGAGCGTGGCTGAGATGTAGCCACTGACCCGCCCTTCACCAAACTTGAAGGGTGCATTGCCATGCTGCTGAAAATAGGACTTGAGTCTTTCCATTACTGATCTTCCATGATTCCGAAAACAAACTTGCAGTGAGTCGAGTCAGTGCGACGCTGCAGTGACGCAGCCAGAAACAGAAAAGCCACTCATGGTGGCTTTTCTGCAGGTTATTGCTTGGGCGGTACAGCGGGTTTGGGCGGTTCGCCCGGCTTCGGCGCCGGATTATCAAACAGATTCAAACGCTCACGAAGTTCGTGTGCCGGCAGCGGTTCCTTATCCGCCGGCAATGCGTTCGGATCGGCTGGCGGCGCATGCACTTCGCCCGGGCCACCCTGCCCTTGCGTCGGCGCTGGCGCCGGTTCGGCACCTTGTTCACCTTCGATGGCGCGCTGGGCTTTCTTGGTCAGCACCACGATGTCGATCCGGCGATTGACCGGATTGAACGGGTTCTCCCTGTCGAACAGCGCCGACGAGGCATAACCGACGACTCGCGCGACCTGGGCATCCGGATAACTGCCGGCGACCAATGCACGACGAGCCGCGTTGGCGCGATTGGCCGAGAGTTCCCAGTTACCGAAATCGCCGGTGCCCGAGTACGGCTTGGCATCGGTGTGGCCGCTGATGCTGATCTTGTTCGGCACCGCTTTGATGGTGTCGGCCATGGCCAGCAGAATGTCTTCGAAGTACGGCTTCAGACGCGCACTGCCAGAGTCGAACATCGGGCGGTTTTCGGCGTCCATGATCTGGATGCGCAAACCGTCCTGGGTGATCTCGAAGAGGATCTGGTCCTTGAATTTCTGCAATTGCGGGTTTTCATTGACCTTGTTCTGCAACTCTTGCAGCAACAACTCCAGGCGTTCCTTCTCGACCTGCTCGGCCATGCCTTCAACCTGCTCGGCGTCGATGGTCACCTTGTCTGGCTGCGGCTGAGATTTCACCTCCGGGTTGAGGGTGTTCTCCGGCGCCAGGGTCGGCGTGCCGCCCAGGTCGATGATGTACGGTGTACCGCTTTCGGAAAACCCGACCGGGTCCTTGAAGTAACCGGCGATGGCGATCTTCTGTTCAGGCGTCGCGGTGGACAGCAGCCACAACACCAGGAAGAACGCCATCATCGCCGTCGCGAAGTCCGCGAAGGCGATTTTCCAGGCGCCCCCGTGATGCCCTCCGGCGATGCGCTTGACGCGCTTGATGATTATCGGCTGGTTATTTTCCATGACTTAACGACCGCGAACCGCTTGTTCCAGCTCAGCGAAGCTAGGACGGTGCGCCGGGTACAGAACCTTGCGACCGAACTCCACCGCCAGCGACGGCGGCATCCCGGAAGCCGAAGCCACCAGCGAAGCCTTGATGGCTTCGTAGGTGTTCAGTTCTTCCTTGGCATCGTGAGCCAGGGAGTGGGCCAGCGGACCAAAGAAACCGTAGGCCGCGAGAATACCGAAGAAGGTACCGACCAGTGCCGCACCCACGTGCAGACCGATGGACTTCTGGTCGCCTTCGCCCAGGGATGCCATGGTCACCACGATCCCCAATACCGCCGCGACGATACCGAAACCGGGCATGGCGTCGGCGATGCCGTTCACCGCGTGGGACGGGTGCTCGAGGTCTTCCTTGAGGCTGTAGAGTTCCATGTCGAACAGGCCTTCCAGCTCATGGGGAGCCATGTTGCCGGAGGACATGATGCGCAGGTAATCGCAGATGAACGCGGTCATGCGTTCGTCTTTGAGCACCGCCGGGTACTTGGCGAAGATCGGGCTCGCGGCGGCATCTTCGATGTCGCCTTCGATCGCCATCATGCCTTCGCGACGGCTCTTGTTGAGGATCTCGTAAATCAGCCCCAGCACTTCCAGGTAGAAGGTGTGGTTGAAACGCGAGCTGAACATGCCCAA
This sequence comes from Pseudomonas sp. 05N433, assembly GCF_056396925.1. Classification (NCBI taxonomy): domain Bacteria; kingdom Pseudomonadati; phylum Pseudomonadota; class Gammaproteobacteria; order Pseudomonadales; family Pseudomonadaceae; genus Pseudomonas; species Pseudomonas sp. 05N433. Next base: position 26,962 of record NZ_JBFTML010000012.1, read on the forward strand.
GGACTTCTTGAGCACGTGCATTGTCATGTGGCCGGGGTTGGCCTGCAGGAAGGCGCCAAGGGCCGCGCCACCGATAATCATCACCTCGAAAGGCTGGATGAGAGCGGCAATCTTGCCGTGGGAAAGCACGTATCCGCCGAGCACGCTCGCGAATACGACGATGATGCCGATAATTTTAGCCATAGGTAGGAGAGCACTTACTGAGTCGGGTTCAAGGTCATATTCGGAAGTTAAAAAATCTCTTCTTCTACTTATCGGCAAAACTGCGCCAGACTATAGCCAGTTAAGGCGAAAAGCTAATTTGACCCGTTCAGGGCATAGGTAAAGCAGACGATGATCGCGTCCAGACATGGCTAACGAAACGAACGTCCCAACGCCAAAACCAACCACGCTTGAAGGCTGGGTCAAGCTTCTCGATGGCGTGCGCCTGCCGGTTCCGCAAGCCAGCCACGACCGGGTCTGCAAAGCCATCCGCGATAACCGCAGTTCCCTGCGCGACATCGCCGAACTGATGCAGGAAAGCCCGGCCCTGGCCTTGAGCGTGATTCGCGAAGCCAACCGTCACACCCATGGCAGCATGACCGAGCCTGCTGAAAACCTTGAGGTGGCGATCAATCGCCTCGGTTTGAAACGCACCGAAGAACTGCTCGACCGCCTGCCCGCCGAACCCCAATTGCAAATCCCCGTCGCCCTGCGCCAGCTTCAACTGATCAGCCAGCACGCCACTCAACAGGCCAACGGCTTTTTCGCCAGTCGCCTGGCGCGACTGTGGCAGGACATCCACTGGGGCAGCCTGCTGTTTCTTTCGCCACTCTGGCCCATGGCGCTGACCCACCCGCAGTTGCTTGAAGAATGGGAGCTGCGGGTTATCCATAAAGGCGAGTCGGCACGCAAAGTCGAAAAGCAATTGTTCGGCGTGCGCCTGCTGGACATCTGTCTGGCACTGGTGGACGTCTGGCGCCTGCCGATCTGGGTACAGCAAGGTTATCGGCTGCTGCGCAGCGAACAACGTGAGCTGGTGAAAGTCCTGCGCATCGCGCGCGACAGCGACCACCCATTGCGCCAACAGAACCGCCTTGATGACGACCCGACGTTACGCCGCTGGCTCAATCAGCCTGCCAATACCGTGCTGCTGGCCAACGGTCTGGCGTTGGCGGCACAACAGGCCTGGGACAGCCCCCACTGCGAGCGCTGGCAGTACCTGACCAGTCTTTACCTGCAAATGCCGATGGATGAGGTGCAACAACAAATGCACCAGCAGGCCGCCAACAGCGCTCGTCAACACGCTATGCCGGACCTCTGGCACGCGGCCGAATCGCTGATCTGGCCACCGGGTGCGCACCGCGTGCATGCCGGTTTGTTGCCCGCACCGGCACCGACCACCGAAGACCTGGCGAAGTGGCGCAAGCAATGCGCCGAATTGCTGGTGGAGCCGAGCCGCTTTACCAATGCCATGCACTTGACCACATCGGCCCGGGACGCCCTGGTGGCGTGTGGCATGCGCCGGGTGATGATTCTGATGGCCGATCGCACGCACGCCAATTTGCGTGTGCACCAGACCGCCGGGCTGCCCAAGGAAGTGGCCGGCCTGAACCTGGTGGTCAGTCAGAGCACCGTGCTGCAACGCCTGCTCGCGCAACAGGCCCAGGTGCGCCTGACGCCGGCCAACAACGCACAATTCTCGGCCCTGCTGCCAGCCAGCCTGCGCTCACAGTTCAGCGGCGAACACCTGCTGCTGCGCTCACTGGTCAATAACGGCCGGGTGATCATGATCGTGGTAGCGGATCAGGGCGGCGGACCGTTCTCGGAAATCACCGTGCAAGCGTTCGGCAAAACCGCTCAATGCATCGAAAAGGCCCTGCACAGCTTTAGCCACCGCTAGGGCCTGTTATCAGTTATTTCCTGCCCCAAAATAACTGATAACAGGCCCTCATGACGCTGCGCTACAATCCTCCCCTTTGTGCTCTGGAGACCTCACATGTCTGACTTCTCTGGCTTGGCGCTGGTGATCGAACCGAGCGACCTGCTCCCGCGTCTCGACTCCCGCGAACTGATTCTGGTGGACCTGACCAGCAGCGCCCGCTATGCCGAAGGGCATATCCCCGGTGCACGCTTTGTCGATCCAAAACGCACTCAGCTGGGGCAGGCACCTGCGCCTGGTCTGTTGCCGACCCACGCCGCGCTTGAAGCATTGTTCGGCGAACTGGGGCACAACCCCGATGCAGTCTATGTCGTCTATGACGACGAAGGCGGCGGTTGGGCCGGGCGCTTTATCTGGCTGCTGGATGTCATCGGCCACAGCAAATATCACTATGTCGACGGCGGCCTGCCGGCCTGGCTGGCGGAAGGCTTGCCCATGTCGATCCAGATCCCGCCGGCAGTCGGCGGCCCGGTCGCCCTGACCCTGCACGACGAACCTGTCGCCACCCGCGAATACCTGCAAAGCCGCCTCGGCGCCGCTGACCTGGCGATCTGGGACGCACGCGGCCCGCAGGAATACTCCGGCGAGAAAGTGTTGGCGGCCAAGGGCGGGCACATCCCCGGCGCGGTCAATTTCGAATGGACCGCCGGCATGGATCAGGCGCGCAACCTGCGCATCCGCACCGACATGCCGAAAATCCTGGAACAACTCGGCATTACCAAAGACAAAGAAGTCATTACCCACTGCCAGACACACCATCGTTCTGGCTTCACCTATCTGGTGGCCAAGGCGCTCGGTTATCCGCGGGTCAAAGGCTACGCCGGCTCCTGGGGCGAATGGGGCAACCACCCTGACACGCCCGTAGAGATTTAAGTTTTTCAAGGACAGTTAATGAATAAGCGTTTGTTTATCCTCAGCCAATACCTGCTGCCCCATCACTTGCTCTCGCGACTGGCCGGCTGCATTGCCGAATGCCGCGTGCGCTGGTTCAAGAATGCCTTTACCGCCTGGTTCGCCAAGCGTTATCAAGTGGACATGTCCCAGGCGCTGGTCGAAGACCTGACCGCTTACGAGCACTTCAATGCGTTCTTCACCCGCGCCTTGAAAGACGGCGCTCGCCCGCTGGATCAAACCCCGGGCGCGATCCTCAGCCCGGCCGACGGTGCCGTCAGCCAGCTCGGCCCGATCGAACACGGTCGCGTTTTCCAGGCCAAGGGCCACAGCTTCAGCGTACTGGAACTGCTGGGTGGCGACGCAGCCAACGCAGCGCCCTTCATGGGCGGCGATTTCGCCACCATTTATCTGTCGCCGAAAGACTACCACCGTGTGCACATGCCGCTGGCCGGCACCCTGCGCGAGATGGTCTACATCCCCGGCCGCATCTTCTCGGTCAACCAGACCACCGCTGAAAACGTTCCGGAACTGTTCGCCCGCAACGAGCGTGTAGCGTGCATTTTCGACACTGAACGCGGCCCGATGGCCGTGGTACTGGTGGGCGCGATGATTGTGGCGTCGATCGAAACCGTTTGGGCTGGCTTGGTCACACCGCCAAAACGCGAGCTGAAAACCTTCCGCTACGACGAAGCGGCCCGTGCGCCGATTCACTTGGAAAAAGGTGCGGAACTGGGTCGTTTCAAGCTCGGTTCTACGGCGGTCGTGCTGTTCGGGCCGGATCAAGTGAAATGGACTGAAGGGCTGGGCGCCCTTTCGCCAGTGCAGATGGGCCAGGGCATCGGCCTGCCAACCTCCTGATCCCTCGATCCGATCCCACGAACGCCTTTCGTGGGATCGGGCATTTCCTCCCGCTGCGCCCCCTCCTCCAGCGTTCATAGCTGCTACAGTCAAAGTCATTCGTTGCCCATTTCACGGTCGGAGTTTGTCCACGGCATGAATGAGACCAATCCTGCCCTGCTGCTACGCGCACCGATCCCGACGCAGTCGCGCCTGTCTTTCTGCGAAGCCACGCCACGCGACCTCAAGCGCTGGATCGCCAACCTGCCCAAAGCCAACATCGGTGAAACCGCTCGCCAGTTGTATCAAGGCCTGAGCGAACTCAACCAGTTGCTCACACCCAGCGACAATCGCCTGCAATTGCTCGAATTGCTGCGGCCCGAGGTGTATTACGTCTGCAAGCACCTGGAGCGGCATTTCCTGCATCAGGCCATTGTGCTCGACGAGCGTTCGCGCAAAATCGCCAACCTTTGCCAGGCGCTGCAGAGCCACTTGGCGATCGGCTACAAGCAGATCGTCGTCCGCATCGCACCGCGCTTCAGTAAAGACCGTGCGCCGCTGCTGACCCAGTCATTGCAACGTGCCGTCCATTGCTTGAACGGTACGTTGATCCGCGCAACTGAGCTCTATTGCCCGGCGCCCGAAGGGCTGTGGCTGGAACTGCATCAGCTGTACCGGATCGGCTGCGAACATCAGCTGCAACATCAGAGCGTGCGCGATGAACTGGCCAGCCAGACGCAAAGCCTGAGTATCGAGCAGACCTACGTCGTCGCCCTCCTGCTGGGCGCTTCACGCTGCAATCAACTGCGCCAGAACCAGATCGCCCGGCTCGCCGAGGTGCTGGAACCCTGGAGCCAATGGATCAAACTGCAACCAGCCAAACCGGACAGCGGGCTGTTTGCCGTCGCCTCGGACCTCGACAGCGGCCCGCGTTATCGCACCAAGTTCCCGGCCGAACACCAGGAGCGCTTGTTGAGGATCGACCCGCAGCCCTTGGTCGCCGCCATCGAAACCCATCTGCAACAATCGGCCGACAAGGCATCGCCGCTGCCGGTTCCGATGGGCCTCAATCTGGATACGCTGCAACACCTGCATGCCGCCTGGGGGCAGGCCTCCGAGCGCGGCTTCCAGCGCACCGTCGGCCACGGCACGTTGACCCTGTGCGTGGGCATGAGCGCCCTGCACTTTTATCTCGGTGGCAAACGCCCGTTCAACGACATCCTGAAAAAAACCGGCGCCCGTCCCGCGCAGTTCTCGGCAACCGAGCCGACAGGACGCGCCAAGGACCAATGGAAACAGGCCTTCGACGCCGCCCCCCATGGCACGGCAGACACGCTGCTGCCCTACGAAGAGATCGAATATCCACACCTTCAGAAACATGACAACCACGAGGCGTCCGGCCAACAGCATTTCCCGACCTACGCGCTACCGGTGATCAATCACAGCCCTGGCGGTTATTGCCTGGCCTGGCCCGGCGCAGTGCCTGCCGAACTGCAGGCTGGCGAAATGGTCGGTATCGAGGATACGGCCGGTCAAGGCTGGAGCGTTGCCGTGGTGCGCTGGATCCGCCAGGTACGGGGCGGTGGCACGCAGATGGGTATCGAGCAGGTTGCGCCTTACGCCGAGCCCTGCGGCCTGCAACTGATTCGCTCCGACGACGAGCACAGCCAGTACTTGCGCGGGCTGTTACTGCCCGCCATCAGCGCCATCGACTTGCCGGCCACCCTGCTCACCCCGCGCCTGCCGTTCCAGGAAGGGAATAAGGTGCTGATCAACACCAATGGCCAGGAACGCCCGGCCGAGCTGGAGCGACGGATGACGAGCACCAACAGCTTCAATCAGTTTGCCTACCGTTCGCTGGAGGTAGCCAGAAACGAAAACGCCGCGGAAGGCGGCGTGGTCGGGGTAGCGCAAGAGTTTGATTCGTTGTGGAAGTCGCTATAACGGCGAGTCCCAGAGGGTGCCCCTATCGCGAGCAGGCTCGTGATGGGGCTCGCCCGGACGGTCGAAAACTCAGAGCTGCCCGTCGCGATCCCGGAAACCCAGCAGATACAGCACACCATCCAGCCCAAGGGTGGAAATCGCCTGCTTCGCCGATTGTTTGACCAATGGTTTGGCGCGGAACGCTACGCCCAGCCCGGCAATCGCCAGCATCGGCAGGTCGTTGGCACCGTCACCGACGGCAATCGTCTGCTCCAGACGCAAACCTTCTTTATGCGCCAGCTCACGCAGCAAATCCGCCTTGCGCTGCGCATCGACAATCGGCTCGACCGCCACGCCGGTGACCTTGCCGTCGACCACTTCCAGTTCGTTGGCGAACACATAGTCGATGCCCAGCTTGGCTTGCAGTTGCTTGGCGAAGTAGGTGAAGCCGCCCGACAGAATCGCGGTCTTGTAGCCCAGGCGCTTGAGTTCGGCGAACAGGGTTTCGGCGCCTTCGGTCAGGCGCAGGGAAGCACCGATGGCGTCCAGCACGCTGACGTCCAGCCCTTGCAGCAAGGCCAGGCGCTCCTTGAAGCTGGCGCGGAAGTCCAGCTCGCCGGCCATCGCCCGCTCAGTAATCGCGGACACCTGGTCGCCAACGCCGGCGGCCTTGGCCAGTTCGTCGATGACCTCGGCTTCAATCAGCGTCGAGTCCATGTCGAACACCGCCAGACGACGGTTACGGCGGAACAGCGAATCTTCCTGGAAGGCGATGTCGACGTTCAGCTCTTGCGCAACGCTGAGGAATTCAGCCCGCAGCGCTTGCGGGTCAGCCGCTTCGCCACGCACGGAAAACTCGATGCAACCCTTGCCCTTGTCGGCCGGGGTGTCCAGCGGCATGCGCCCGGACAGACGGTCGATATGGTCGATGTTCAGACCGTATTTGGCGGTGATCGAACTCACACGCTGCAACTGCTCGGCGGTCACTTTGCGGGTCAACAGGGTGACGATGTGGCGTTTCTTGCCCTGGTTGCCGACCCACTGCTGGTAATCCTCTTCGGACACCGGCGTGAAACGCACTTGTTGCTCAAGCTCATAGCCTTTGAACAGGATGTCTTTGAGCACCGAGTTGCCTTGCTCGGTGGCAGGAATTTCAACCAGGATGCCGAACGACAGGGTGTCGTGGATCACCGCCTGACCGATGTCGAGAATGTTCACACCACCCTGGGCCAGAACGCCGGTTATGGCCGCAGTCAGACCCGGACGGTCGACTCCCGTGATGTTTATCAGGACGATTTCGCGCAAGGCGCACCCCCGCAGGTGGAAAAAAACCGCATTCTACCCATTTTCAGTGACCATCGGGCACCGCGAGCGCTTTGACGGCCTAGGGCCTGTCGCTATACTGCGCGTCAACTTCACGGACAAAGAGCCGAGCTCAAGTGAACCGGCCCACGCCAGTAAAAACCGACAACTTCTTTCTGCTGATCTTCCGGGCACTGCGTCATCGCCGTGTACCGATCGCATTACGCATTGCCAGCCATAACGTGATCCTGGTCGCTCTGGCCCTGGTGATCTATGCCTGTGTGATGGGTTTGCAGTTCAAGCAGGCCATGCACGAGCAGGCGGATGCCCTGGGCGAAAGCCTGACTACCCAGACGGCTACGTCGGCCACGGAGCTGTTGGTGTCCAACGACATCCTCAGCCTGAATGTGCTGCTCAACAACCTGACCAAGAACAAGCTGGTGGCCCACGCTGCCATCTACAGCGTGGATAACCGCATCCTCGCCGAAGCCGGTCAGCGTCCCAAGCACGGCCTGCTGGGCGAAGCCGAAGGCATGTACCAGAGCAAGATCACCTTCCAGGACGTGACCGCCGGGCAACTGCGCATCAGCCTGGACATGGATCAGTTCCAGCAGCCGATGACCATCAGCCTGCAAAGCATGGGCATTCTGAGCGCGATTCTGCTGGCGCTGTCCCTGGCCTTGAGCCTGCGCCTGGGCCGCAATATCTCCACGCCGCTGCTGCAATTGCGCGTGTGGCTGCGCAATATCGACGAATACACCCCGGCCACCGAGCGTCAGGATGAAGTCGGCGATCTGGCTCGTCAGCTGCACGCCAATTTCGCGCCGGAGCCGGCCGAACCCGAGCCCGTTCCAGAGCCCGAGTTCGACGACAGCGATGACGACGAAGAGGCCGATCCGGCCTTCGAAGTTCGCAACCTGCGTGATCCGAGCTTCGATGAAACCCGACCGGTGGCAGGTCTCAAGCCTGCGCCGCGGCGCATTGTCAGCACGGTCGAAGACGACGAGGACGACGAAGATCCGTTTGCCGACCTGCGTGACGACTCGACAGACAATGCGCCGAAATCCATCGCAAAGCCGCAGGTATCGAACGTACCTCAACACAGCGCGGTACTGGCGGTACAACTGGGCGCGCAGGATCAACTGCGTCGCCTGCCCCGCGCACGTCTGGAAGAGCTGCTCAAACGCTACCGCGATTGCCTCGATCAGGCGGCGTCGCTCTACCAGAGCGAACTGCACACCCTGAACGATGGCAGCACACTGATGCTGTTCCACACCGAAGACAGCGGCGATGACTACCTGACCAACGCCATCTGCTGCGGTGAGCTGCTGCGCGCCCTGGGCCATCAATTGCAGATCGAAGTCGCCGACAGCGGCATCACCCTGCAATTGCAGTTGGGCCTGACACTGGGCGACGAACTGTTCAGCTTGAGCCAGATCGACCTGCTGCTGACCGAAACCGCTCAGGATGCGCTGGCCCTGTCGCAACACAGCCGCAACCTGCTGCTGGTGGAGCGCAAGATCAGCGATGACGCGCTGATTCGCCAGCGTGCGCGGATCCGCCCGATTGCAAGCCCTGAGGGGGCGTGCTGCGTAGAACGCCTGATGGAGCCTTATCCATCGATGCTGGAGCGGCAACTGGCGCGGATGCACGAACGCCGGGCATAACCCGTAACCTTGTGCCCGCTATAGAGAAGCCCGCAGATGAGTGATCGTCTGCGGGCTTTTTGTTGTCCCTTAACTCTTGTAGCAGCTGCCGAGCCTGCGAGGCTGCGTTCGGCTGCACAGCAGTCGTAAAATCAGGCGATGGGCACGGTCAGGCAAAACGCACCAACAAGGTCTGCGAGGACTTCTTCCTCGAACGCAGCCTCGCAGGCTCCGCAGCTGCTACAACCAACCCGCAAAAACAACAAAGCCCGCACAAGGCGGGCTTTGTTCTGGACTCAATCCAGGCTCAGAACCTGAACACTTCCATATCCGTACGAATCGGCGAGGCCATCGGGATCTTTGGCTGTTTCTCGGGCTCTGCTGCCGGTGCTGCCGGTTTGGCAGCTGGTTTACGCGGTGCTTCAGCGATCGGTGGCTGGTTGGCCAGTGGCTTGAGCGCTGTGGACAGTTGCTCGGCCAGACGCTGCAGCAACACACCCTGGGCCTGAACCTGGGACGCCGTGCCGCCGGAGTGCTGCTCCTGCAGATGAACGATACGGTTATCACGCACCTGACCACGACGATCGATCAGGCGCCATTGCGCGTCCAGGATCGCCGGTTGCGACACACCCGAGTCCAGACGGGTGATGGTCAGCAGAACCTGAACATCCGGCGTGAAGCCCACTGTCGCAGGTGCCAGGACAACGCGTTGGCTGTCCAGATGACCAGCGACCTGACGCAGCAACAGCTGATCGATGTCCGACGACAGGCTGCCCGCCCAACGACCGTCGGCCGATGCTTGAAGGCTGCCATCCGGCTGACGCTGCAACAAGGTTTCGCGTTGCAGGTAATCAGCAACCGTTACCGGGCCCAACAATACCGCCATGCCCGCGCTTTGCGCAGGCTGAGCCGGACTTCCGCTGTCCAGCTGATACAGCGACACCGGCTGGTGCACGCTGCAACCCGCCAGGCCAAGAACGCCAGCGAGCATCAAAATAAAAGGAAGGCGCAGAGCAGTCATCGTCCCATCCAGGTGGCTGCCACAAGGCTCACCACAGTGAAAATACTCAAAAAATATGAAGAACACTCGGCTACGCCGGCGCTTGAAAGGCCATATCATCCGTGAATATGCGTTCCGACTCCAGCGCCAAAGCGTCGATCTACGCGTCAAATCGTAGATCGAGCGCTCTAGGACGCTTAATTGAGGTTTTCGACGAACAGCGCATCCACCCTCTGGAAGCCCCGTGGCAGTTTGTTACCGCGACGCCCACGCTCACCTTTATAGTGTTCAAGGTCGTCCGCCTTCAGTGACAAGGTACGTTTGCCGGCCTGCAGCACCAAAGTGGCGCCCTCCGGCAAAACAGCGATGTCCGTGACATATTCTTCGCGACTGGCAACACGCTCACCGGGAATCCCGATGATCTTATTCCCTTTACCTTTACCTAATTGTGGCAGATCGCTGATTTTGAAGATCAGCAGGCGACCCTCGGTGGTCACCGAGGCCAGCCAGTTGTGTTCACGGTCGGCCACTGGACGCGGCAGGATGACCTTGGCGTTGTTCGGCAGGCTCAACAGGGCCTTGCCCGCCTTGTTCTTGGCTTGCAGGTCTTCGCCCTTGACCACGAAACCGTAACCGGCGTCGGATGCGATCACGTACAGCGCATCGTCTTCAGGCATCAGCACGCATTCGAAGCTCGCCCCTGGTGGCGGCGTCAGACGGCCGGTCAGCGGTTCACCCTGGCCACGGGCCGACGGCAGTGTGTGGGATGCAACCGAATAACTGCGGCCGGTGGAGTCGATAAACACCGCAAACTGGTTGGAACGCCCGGCCGCCGAGGTCTTGAAGCCATCCCCGGCCTTGTAGGACAGCCCGGTAGCATCGATGTCGTGACCTTTGGCGGAGCGAACCCAGCCTTTTTCCGACAACACGACCGTCACTTTCTCGTTCGGCAGCAGATCGTGCTCGGTCATCGCTTTGGCTTCGGCGCGCTCGACGATTGGCGAACGACGGTCGTCGCCATAGGTTTCGGCGTCTTTGATCAGCTCGCTGCGTACCAGTTTCTTCAGCTTGGCTTCGCTGCCCAGCAGGGCTTGCAGCTTGGCCTGCTCCTTGAGCAGTTCGTCCTGCTCGGCACGCAGCTTCATTTCTTCCAGTCGCGCCAACTGACGCAAACGGGTGTCGAGAATGTAATCGGCCTGGATCTCGCTCAGGGCGAAACGCTCGATCAGACTGGCCTTCGGATGCTCCTCGGTACGGATGATGTGGATCACTTCATCCAGGTTGAGGTAGGCAATCAGCAAGCCGTCCAACAGGTGCAGGCGACGCTCGACCTTGTCCAGACGGAATTGCAGGCGTCGACGCACGGTCCGCACGCGGAATTCCAGCCATTCCACCAGCAATGCACGCAGGTTCTTGAGCTGCGGCTTGCCGTCGAGGCCAATGATATTGATGTTGACCCGGTAGCTGGATTCCAGCTCGGTGGTCGCGAACAGGTGCTGCATCAGCGCTTCGTGATCGACCCGGCTGTTGACCGGAATAATCACGATGCGACAAGGGTTCTCGTGGTCCGACTCGTCGCGCAAGTCCGCGATCTGCGGGGCTTTCGACGGTTTGGCCTGCATCATCGCGGCAATCTGCTCCAGCACTTTGGCACCAGAGACCTGGTGCGGCAGCGCCGTCACGACGATGTCGCCGTCTTCGACGTGGTAAACAGCGCGCATGCGCACCGAACCGCGACCGGTTTCGTAGATTTTCAGCAGGTCGGCGCGCGGCGTGATGATTTCCGCTTCGGTCGGATAATCCGGCCCCTGAATGTGTTCGCAGAGCTGCTCGACCGTGGCTTTCGGTTCATCCAGCAAGCGCACGCAAGCGGTCGCGACTTCGCGCAGGTTATGCGGCGGGACGTCGGTGGCCATGCCCACGGCGATACCGGTGGTGCCGTTGAGCAGGATGTTCGGCAAACGGGCCGGCAACACCAGAGGTTCTTCCAGGGTGCCGTCGAAGTTCGGGCCCCAGTCCGCCGTGCCCTGGCCCAGTTCGCTGAGCAGCACTTCGGAATAACGCGACAGCCGCGCTTCGGTGTAACGCATGGCCGCGAAGGACTTGGGATCATCCGGCGCACCCCAGTTACCCTGGCCGTCGACCAGCGTGTAGCGGTAGCTGAACGGCTGGGCCATCAGCACCATGGCTTCGTAGCACGCCGAGTCGCCGTGGGGGTGGAATTTACCGAGCACGTCACCGACGGTACGCGCCGACTTCTTGTGCTTGGAATCGGCGTCCAGCCCCAACTCGCTCATCGCATAGACGATGCGTCGCTGTACCGGTTTCAGGCCGTCGCCGATATGCGGCAAGGCACGGTCCATGATCACGTACATGGAGTAGTTGAGGTAGGCATTTTCGGTGAAGTCAGCCAGTGACCGGCGTTCTACACCGTCCAGGCTGAGATCAAGGGAGTCGCTCATGCGGGCCTCATTATTTCGTGGTCTGGCGCAGCAGCATGGTGCCACCGCGCTGGGTAAATTCAAGTTTGTTCAGTGCGCTCATGCCGAGCAGCACTTGATTGCCGTGCAAACCGGGCGCCACCAGCGCGCGAACGTCACGCAGCACGATGGCGCCCAGTTGCAGCCGGTCGAGGCGGGTCCGATAACCCTCACTCAAGCCATTGGCCGTGCTCAGGGTCACCCCGAAGCCTTTTTCCAGTTTCAATCGTTCAGCCATTTCGGCCGGGATCGACACATCGGTTGCGCCGGTATCGAGCATGAACTCCACGGGCTGGCCGTTGATCTGGCCGGTGGCGACAAAATGCCCCTGGCTGTTACCGATCAGCTTCACCTCGATAAAACCCTGGCCCTGCTCAGAGCTGACGACGGTGTTGGGATTCTGTTGACGCTCCTCCCATTGACCGAAGAACCGCGTTGCCAGAAACAGCGCGGCGCCCCAGGCCAGCACCATCAACACCCGACCGGCGCGTTTGCCCGGCGGTTGCTGACTCATGGCTTGGCACTCCAGCCACCTTCAGGCGCGGCAAAGCGCCACACAATCGGCCGTACTTCACCGTCGGCGCGCGCACCGTAGTTGTTGTCGATACCGATCCAGGCACCGTCGACGTCCACGATCAACGCTTCCGCCAGCCCAAAGGGCTGTGAATAACGACGGTTTTCCTGCAAGGCCTCGGCAGCAAACGACCAGCAGCGCTCGACCTTGGTCGTCACCGCATCACGGCGACAGATCTGAAAGGCGTTGCGCTCAAGGGTAAACAGCTTGCCGTCGAACAATGACAGATCAGAAAAATCCCGAGGGCGCGCTCTGGCGTGGGGAAATTGCGCTGGCTGCATTTCCACCCCGCCTTCACTCAGCAGCACACAGCTACCGTCGCAGTCCCACACTGTTTGCTGGCGCTTGATCAGCAACAAACCGCGGCGCTCACGTTCGGCGGCCAGCCACAGCGTGTCACCGGCCGGATTGATCGCCAGGCCTTCGAACAACGCATTGAAGTGCAACAACATGCCGCTCGCCCGCGCTTCGCGCACCAGCATCGGCGAGATTTTCAGCCAGGACGCAGGCCCGGTTGGCGGTACTTGCAACACCGCGGCGTGGCCTTCGCTGACGATATAACGATTGCCCGCGCTGTCACAGGTGATGCCTTCGAAATCCAGATCCCCGCCCCGCACGAACGATGCCGCCCAAGTCCGCGCACGCAAGCCCCAAGGCAAACCGGTGTCGGGCACCAGGGGTACGTCAATGTGCACGGTTTCGGCTTGCCAGGTGGGGTTGCGGGTGTCGAGGCGATAGATTTGATCATCGTCGCGATCCGAAACGGTCCACAGCTCCTTGCCACACTGGGCCAGCCCCGACAGATTGCCGCCGCGCATGCCGTCGACGGCATGTTCGGACAACAGGCGCAGCTCTGGCGCGGGTTCCGCGCAAATCGTCACCGAAGTCAGCAGCAACGCACACGCCAGGGCCCAGCCAAAGCGCATCAGCCCAGAACCTCGGCCAAGTTGCCTTTGGATTCCAGCCAGGTCTTGCGATCGCCCGCGCGTTTTTTCGCCAGCAGCATGTCCATCATTTCCGAGGTCTCGGCGAAATCTTCACCCAGCGTCAGTTGCACCAGACGCCGCGTGTTAGGGTCCATGGTGGTTTCGCGCAACTGTGGCGGGTTCATTTCACCCAGGCCCTTGAATCGGGTGACCTGCGGCTTGCCGCGTTTCTTCTCGGCCACCAGGCGATCGAGGATGCCGTCGCGCTCGGCCTCGTCGAGGGCGTAGTAGATTTCTTTGCCCAGGTCGATACGGTACAGCGGCGGCATCGCGACGTAGACGTGACCAGCCTCCACCAGTGGGCGGAAATGCTGGACGAACAAGGCGCAGAGCAAGGTGGCGATGTGCAGACCGTCGGAGTCGGCGTCGGCGAGGATGCAGATCTTGCCGTAACGCAACTGGCTCATGTCCGCCGCGCCCGGGTCGACACCAATCGCCACGGCGATGTTGTGCACCTCCTGGCTGGCCAGCACTTCGCTGCCGTCGACTTCCCAGGTGTTCAGGATCTTGCCGCGCAACGGCAGGATCGCCTGAAATTCTTTGTCCCGCGCTTGCTTGGCCGAACCGCCTGCGGAGTCACCTTCCACCAGGAACAGCTCGGAACGCATCGGGTCCTGCCCGGCGCAGTCGGCGAGCTTGCCCGGCAATGCCGGCCCTTGGGTAATGCGTTTGCGCTCGACCTTCTTGCTGGCCTTCAGACGACGGCCGGCGTTGTTGATCGCCAGCTCGGCCAGCAACATGCCGGTTTCCGGGTTGGCGTTGAGCCACAGGCTGAAAGCATCCTTGACCACGCCGGAAACGAAGGCGGCCGCTTCACGGGATGACAGGCGCTCCTTGGTCTGGCCGGAGAATTGCGGTTCCTGCATCTTCATCGACAGCACGAACGCGATACGCTCCCAGACGTCTTCCGGCGCCAGCTTCACACCACGCGGCAACAGGCTGCGGAACTCGCAGAACTCGCGCATGGCGTCGAGCAAGCCCTGACGCAGACCGTTGACGTGAGTACCGCCCTGGGCTGTCGGGATCAGGTTGACGTAGCTTTCCTGAACGCTGTCGCCACCCTCGGGCAACCACAGCAACGCCCAATCGACGGCTTCCTTGTTACCGGCCAGGCTGCCGCAGAACGGCTCGTCCGGCAGGCGTTCGAATTCGCTGACGGCGTCTACCAGGTAGGAGCGCAGGCCGTCTTCGTAATGCCATTCGACTTTCTCGCCGGTGGCCTTGTCTTCAAAACTGACCAGCAACCCCGGGCACAGAACGGCCTTGGCCTTGAGCACGTGCTTGAGGCGGCTGATGGAGAATTTCGGTGAATCGAAATACTTCGGGTCCGGTGCGAAGAACACGCTGGTGCCGGTATTGCGCTTGCCGACGGTGCCGACTACTTCCAGCTCGGTTTTCTTGTAACCGTCGGCGAAGGTCATCTGGTATTCGTTGCCGTCGCGTTTGACACGCACCCGGACTTCGGTCGACAAGGCATTGACCACGGAAATACCCACCCCGTGCAAACCGCCGGAGAACTGGTAGTTCTTGTTGGAAAACTTGCCGCCCGCATGGAGTTTGGTGAGGATCAGCTCGACGCCCGAAACACCTTCTTCCGGGTGAATGTCCACCGGCATGCCACGGCCGTCATCGCTGACTTCCAGGGAGTGATCGGCGTGCAGGATGACCTGCACCGACGTCGCATGCCCGGCCAAGGCTTCGTCGACGCTGTTGTCGATGACTTCCTGGGCGAGGTGGTTCGGCCGACTGGTGTCGGTGTACATGCCGGGGCGTTTGCGCACCGGGTCGAGGCCCGAGAGGACTTCGATGGCGTCTGCGTTATAAGAGCTAGCGCTGGGAGTGGCCATGGGGTCTCGTCGTCAGTGTTCAGTGAAAATAGGGGGCAATGATCACAGTGCTGTGAAATCGATCGCCTGATACAAATCTGCGCCGATGCCGGCAAAACTCAATATTGCCGGCAGTTGCGCGGCAAAACCCTGGAAACTATGGTCGCCGCCGGCCTGAATGCGCAAGGCACAGGCCCGGTAATATTGCTGGGCGAGGCGATAGTCCAGTGTTTCATCGCCAGTTTGCAACCATACCTGAAACCGCTGCGGATCCTGGGGCGCCGGCACTTCCAGCTCGGCCAGGGCCGTCACGTGGTCGTGGGTCATTTCCCAGGTCTCATCGGTATACAGGTTTTTCTGCGTCCCCAGAAACCCGTCGAACATCCGGTGTGGGCTGACGGCCGGGTTGATCAACAGGGCTTTCAAGCCATGGCGCTCGGCCAAGTGAGTCGCATAGTAGCCGCCGAGTGAGCTGCCGACCAGCAGTGGCCGCCCCAGCTCCACAATCGCCTGTTCCAGCTGAGCGATGGCCTCGCGGGGATGGTGATGCAGGGCCGGTACACGCAACTGATCGCTCAAGCCCAGCCGCTCCATCACATTCATCAACTGACAGGCCTTTTTCGACGCCGGCGCGCTGTTGAAACCATGGATATAAAGGATCGAACCAGACATTTGAGCTCCCTGTGCGTCGGGTAAAGAAGGCGGAGTTTACAGGGACTCGGGGGGAATCGGGGACATGCGTGGGATTCATGTCGCCTGAGCGAATGCCATCGCGGGAAAGCTCGCGATGGCCACGCCTCGGTCTTTGAAAATGACAAAGAAATCAGTAGCCGTTGGAGCCGTAATCAATCTGGAAATCGAACCCGGTGACGCGCTCAACGCCAGTTTCAAGCTGACCATCGGGCAACAGCCGCAACCACCGATACCCCGGCGCCTGCTCACTCACCTTGAAATCGTCGCTGCCCGGCTCGAACTGGATGCAGGTCGAGGGCGATGCGATCAGGCGAACACCGTTGCGCACTTGATCAATCTCCTGATGAACATGCCCCCAAAGCACCGCACGCACCTGCGCAAATCGATCCAGCACCGCGAACAACGCCTCTGGATTGCGCAATCCAATGGGCTCCATCCACGCACACCCGATCGACACCGGATGATGATGGAAACACACCAGATGATGCCGCTGCGGCGCCTCGCTCAACGAGCGCACGAGCAATTGCAACTGTTCATCCTGCAAATACCCCGGTACTGAACCCGGCACCGCCGAATCGAGCAACGTCACCCGCCAGTTGCCGATGTCCACCACCGACTCCAGCAATGCACTGTGCACCGCCGCCTCGGCCATGATCCGCGGCTCGTCGTGATTACCGGGGATCCAGCGCGCCGGGGCATCGATCTGCCGGGTCAGGTCGCGAAACAGCTGGTACGACTCCAGCGTCCCGTCCTGGGACAGATCGCCAGTGGCAATCATCAGATCGATCTGCGGTTGCTGCTTCAATACCAACTCAATCACCTGTTGCAGGCTGTCGCGGGTATTCATGCCCAGCAACGTCGCGTCCGCCTCGGCAAACAGATGACTGTCGGAGAGTTGCACCAGCAACGCCGGATCGGCGGTGGTCAAAGTGGATACGCTCGGCAAGGCGTTCTCCCAGGGCGTGATCACGGGATTGGAAAGTGCCGCAATTATGCTGGGGGACGATCAAAAGAGGAAACCTGTGAACCGGAAGCAGTTCACAACTACACAGCACTCTTAGCGCACAACGGCGTACTCGTGTCCGCAAGCCAGGCAATGACTCAGCCATTCCCCCAGGAACAGATTGAGTTGAGCCTTTTCGTCCGGCTGATGCATCGCGGCGTTCGGGTAAGGATAGATGCCGCGAAAGCGTCGTGCATGTTCGGCACTGATAACTTCAGCCATGCGCGCGTCGTGATACACCTGCACTTCCAGTTGCGGCACCGGCAACCAGGGCAGGCTGTGTTCCTGACGCACTTGCAGGGTGGTGGTGTATGGACAGGCTTGCAGCACTTCCAGGGCCAGCACGCCCAGCATCTGGTCACCCTGGGTCACGGCAATGCGCCGGGCCGCCGGATCGTTGCGCATGTCCGGCAACAGTCGCATCAGGCGCGCGTAGTTGGCCTCGCAGGAAGCTTGCAGCCCCACGAGATCAACCCGATAGCGATCGCGCAGCTTGTTTACGACCATAACCCCCTCACTTCCACGCGGTTCAAAGCCAACCACTGCAAGGCAATGATGCTCGCTGCGTTGGCAATACGTCCGTCACGCACGGCTTGCAGGGCGTCTTCGAAAGCCCAGACCGTGACGCGAATATCTTCAGCCTCTTCCTCCAGCCCATGCAGGCCGCCAACCCCGGCACTGTCACAACGCCCCAGGTACAAGTGCACAAACTCGTTACTGCCACCCGGCGATGGAAAATATTTGGTCATCGGCCAGAGCGCCCCGAATACAAGTCCAGCTTCCTCCTGCGCTTCGCGGTGAGCAACTTCTTCCGGTATTTCATCCTTGTCGATCAGACCGGCGACCAGTTCGATCAGCCACGGATTGTCGGTCTTGCCCATGGCGCCGACGCGAAACTGCTCGATCAGCACCACTTCGTCGCGCTGTGGATCATAAGGCAGCACACACACCGCATCGTGGCGCAAGAACACTTCACGATTGATCTCGCGACTCATGCCACCGTCAAACAATTCGTGGCGCAAGTGCACGCGGTCGAGCTTGTAGAAGCCCTCGTAGCACTTTTCGCGCCGAACGATATCAACGGCGGTCGGAATGGCGTTGGCAAAATCAGTCATGTCAATCCTCGTTTACTGCAAATCCGTTACGAGGCTCCTTTTGGTTACTTGCAACCTCGACTTCGCGCCATCCTAACGCGCCCGCGATGTTTGATGCAGCCCCTTTACAGTCAGCGGGATAGACGGTGAGGGCGAAACCAACTCTAATTAGCTTAGTGGCGAACTGACTGCCTCGTTGAGAGTCGAAGCGGGTAACTTTTCGCCTTCCCCTGTTTCATTAAGGACGCCCATGTCGCTTTTCAAGATCGCCTCCGTGGCCGCCATCGCCCTGACCCTGGGTGCGTGCCAGAGTCTTTTCCAGCCCAATTACCGGGCGCCGCTGGAAACCACCCGCGACGCTTCCGAACAGCTGAAGCCGGGTTGCGCCAACCCTGACTGCCCGCTGGTGAACATCGATACGCTGCACTTCCCGGCTGAGCCTGCGCTTGACGGCATCATCGAAAAACGTTTGCTGCAAATGACCCGCACCTCACCCGACGCCCCTGTAGCGCCGACACTGGCGGCGTATCGCGAGCAATTTTTGAGCAGTGCCGAGCCGCGCTACAGCAGCTACTTG
Organism: Pseudomonas sp. 05N433; assembly: GCF_056396925.1. Lineage (NCBI taxonomy): Bacteria > Pseudomonadati > Pseudomonadota > Gammaproteobacteria > Pseudomonadales > Pseudomonadaceae > Pseudomonas > Pseudomonas sp. 05N433. The sequence continues at coordinate 45,718 of NZ_JBFTML010000012.1, forward strand.
CAAGCCAAGGTACGTGAGCAGCATGACGGCTTGGTGATCATTGAATTGTCCAGCTATCTGGACAGCGGCGGTGCGCATGGCACGCCGGGCCGCGGTTTCATCAACTACTCGCGTCAGCAGCATAAAGTGCTGACGCTGTCGGATATGGTGATCCCGGGGCAGGAAGAAGCGTTCTGGAAAGCGGCCCAAGTGGCGCACAACAGCTGGCTGATCAGCACCAAACTCGATCAGGAGCCAGAGTTCGTCAAGAGCTGGCCCTTCGTGAAAACCCAGAACGTAGCGTTGACGTACGGCGGGGTGATCCTCAAGTACGAAGTGAGCACCCTTGCGCCTTACGCATTGGGCCACGTCGAACTGAAGATCCCCTACCCACGCCTGAACGGCATTCTCAAGCCTGAGCTGTTTCCCGGCCGTAGCTGAAGGCTCGACCAAGCACCAGTTGCAGCAGCCCTGCCAGTACCAGCGACGGCAGGGTTGCGCCGATGTCCGGATAGAGATTGGCCAGCAAGTGATAAGTGCTCACCCCGCCCAGCCAGGCGAGCAACGCCGGCCAGCGCAAGGCAGCCGATGCCACACGGGCACTGCGCTTGCGCAGGATGAAGTGATCCACCAGCACCACGCCGAACAGCGGCGCAAACACCGAACCGATCAACAGCAGGAAATTCTGGTACTGGGCCAATGGCGCCAGGCAAGCGATCAGTGTGCAGATCACGCCGATGGCCAAGGCCAGATGCTCGACTTTCAAGCGCAGCAGAATCCCGCTGGACACCGCCGCCGAATGAATATCGGCAAAGGCATTTTCTGATTCATCCAACAGAATCAGCAGCAACGGAATCCCCAGGCCCGCACCGGCCAGCGCCAGCAGCAAGGCATTCACTTCACCACTCGGCGCGAACGCCAGGGTGTACGCCACGCCCAGGCTCATCAGCCAGAAGTTACCGATAAAGAAACCCAGCGCCGTACCGCCGAACACATTCTTCGCACGCTTGCCGAAGCGCGAGTAGTCGGCAATCAGCGGCAGCCAGGACAGCGGCATCGCGATCGCAATGTCGAAGCCCACGGCGAACGGCATCGAACCATCACCGGCCTGCGCCCACAACGCCGCCAGGTCGGCCTTGGCGAACAGGTTCCAGGTCAGCCAGATGCACGCGGCCAGCAACAGCCAGATGCCCCACTTGCGCAGGATCTTGCGCACGAAGGTCAGCGGACCGCTGACCGCCAGCAAAGTCGCCAGTGCACCGAAGAACAGCGTCCATAGCAGCGGGTTCGACCACAGGCTGCCCTCGCTGAATGCACGGGCACCGAGCAGGCTGGCGGCGTCGCGCATCACGATGATTTCGAACGAACCCCAACCGATCAGTTGCAGCAGGTTCAGCACCGCCGGAAGGCTCGCGCCCTTTGCACCGAGGCTGAGTTTGAGCGCGGCCATCGATGACAGGCCGGTGTCACTGCCGATCACGCCGACAGCGGCCAGCAACAGCACGCCGACCAGCGTGCCGAGAAAAATCGCCAGCAATGAACCGGACAGGCCCAGACCCGGCGCGAGCAACGCGCCGGTCTGCAATACCATCAGGCCGATGCCGAGGGAGAACCACAGGGAAAACAGATCCCGACCGCCGAAGACGCGCTTGTCGGTCGGCACGGCGGTATCCGGGGAGTAAGTGCTGGGTTGAATGCTCAAAGGGTGTTATCTCAGAGGAACATGTGTTGTGGTGTTGACCACCCTTTGTGGCGAGGGAGCTTGCTCCCGCTGGTCTGCGAAGCAGACCCAAAACAAGTCACCGCGGTCTGACAGTCAGGTTGCGATTACCGATTTTACGACTGCTTCACAGCCGAGCGGGAGCAAGCTCCCTCGCCACAAGGGTAAGCGGCGCACCCGAGTGCGCCGGTCAGATCAAACCTTCTTGTACAGCTGACTGCCTTCCTGCTTGAACCGCTCAGCCTGTTCCGCCAGTCCCTTGGCGACTTCGGCATCGACGGTTTCGATCCGCTGGTTGGCCGCGTATTCACGGACTTCCTGGGTGATTTTCATCGAGCAGAATTTCGGCCCGCACATGGAGCAGAAGTGCGCGACCTTGGCCGAATCCTTCGGCAGGGTTTCATCGTGGTACGAGCGCGCGGTGTCTGGATCGAGGCCCAGGTTGAACTGGTCTTCCCAACGGAATTCGAAACGCGCCTTGCTCAAGGCGTTGTCGCGAATCTGTGCCCCCGGATGCCCTTTGGCCAGGTCGGCGGCGTGAGCGGCGATCTTGTAGGTGATGATCCCGGTCTTCACGTCATCCTTGTTCGGCAGGCCCAAGTGCTCCTTCGGCGTCACGTAGCAGAGCATGGCGCAACCGAACCAGCCGATCATCGCCGCACCGATACCGGAAGTGATGTGGTCGTAGCCTGGGGCGATGTCGGTGGTCAGTGGGCCAAGGGTGTAGAACGGCGCCTCGTCGCAGCACTCCAGCTGCTTGTCCATGTTCTCTTTGATCAACTGCATCGGCACGTGGCCCGGGCCTTCGATCATGCACTGCACGTCATGTTTCCAGGCGATTTTGGTCAGCTCGCCGAGGGTTTCCAGCTCACCGAATTGCGCTTCGTCGTTGGCGTCGGCAATCGAGCCCGGACGCAGGCCATCGCCCAGCGAGAAGCTGACGTCGTAGGCCTTCATGATTTCGCAGATGTCTTCGAAATGGGTGTAGAGGAAGTTTTCCTTGTGGTGCGCCAGGCACCACTTGGCCATGATCGAACCGCCACGGGAGACGATACCGGTCACGCGCTTGGCAGTCAGCGGCACGTAGCGCAGCAACACGCCGGCGTGGATGGTGAAGTAGTCGACGCCCTGCTCGGCCTGTTCAATCAGTGTGTCGCGGAACAACTCCCAGGTCAGGTCTTCGGCGACGCCATTGACCTTCTCCAGTGCCTGATAGATCGGCACGGTACCGATCGGCACCGGCGAGTTACGGATGATCCATTCGCGGGTTTCGTGGATGTGCTTGCCGGTGGACAGGTCCATGACCGTGTCCGAACCCCAGCGAATGCCCCAGGTCAGCTTCGCCACTTCTTCTTCGATGGACGAACCCAAGGCACTGTTGCCGATGTTGCCGTTGATCTTCACCAGGAAGTTACGGCCGATGATCATCGGTTCCAGTTCGGTGTGGTTGATGTTGGCCGGAATGATCGCGCGACCGCGGGCGATCTCTTCACGGACGAATTCCGGGGTGATGATTTTCGGCACGCTGGCGCCGAAGCTGTGGCCGGCGTGTTGCTGGTCCAGCAGGCCGGCGGCGCGGGCCACTTCGAGCTTCATGTTTTCGCGGATGGCGACGTATTCCATCTCGGCGGTGATGATGCCTTTACGGGCGTAGTGCATCTGGCTGACGTTGGCACCCGGCTTGGCGCGGCGCGGGTTGTTGACGTGAGCGAAACGCAGCTTGGTCAGTTCCGGGTCAGCGAGGCGTTCCTGACCGAAGTTGGAGCTCAGGCCGGACAGACGCTCGGTGTCGCCACGGGATTCGATCCACGGCGACCGCACATCGCCCAGGCCTTTGCGCACATCGATGGTGACATTGGGGTCGGTGTACGGGCCCGAGGTGTCATATACCACCACTGGCGCGTTGATTTCGCCGCCGAAGTCGGTCGGGGTCACGTCCAGGCTGATTTCGCGCATCGGCACGAGGATGTCGGGGCGTGTGCCCTGAACATAGATTTTTTGCGAGCGGGTAAACGGCTGAACCGATTGCTGATCGACCTTGGCCGAATCACTCAGGTTGGTTGCGATTTTTGATTTTGTAGTCATCACGGGCTCTCCAGACACACATCCAGGCAGTGGATTTTTGTCGGAGCGAACCTGTAAACGAATGGACGCACGGGCGCTGGAAATTCCAGCAGGTGCTGTGCTCGATGCTCGAGGGGTGTTCGATTGTCGAACAACATCCCGGACGAAGCACAAGAGGACTCGCCGGGTGACGAGAAATCTTGTTCCCTACGCAGGCGCTAACCTGATCAGGTTCAACGGGATCCGAAATTATTCGATCTCAGCCTCATAGCAAGGCACCCCGACAAGAACCCGGCCAGTCTAGACATAACCGGCAAAGAACGCCAACACCACGGTAAACACCATGATGAATGGCGCAATCAGCGGATTGTTGCCATGCCTGCGTGCATCTACACTCGCTACGCCGTGCCGCGCCTTGACGCTGCAGGGCGCCGCGCCGTAGCCTTGGCGTTCAAATTATCAGCATAATTTTTAGGGATGGCCTCATGCTGCGCAAACTCTCACTGGCCCTTGCCGTGTCTTGTGCGTCCAATGGAATGGCCTGGGCAGCAGAAGCGCCCTTATCGACCAAGACCGACCTGGTCAGCGTCTATCAGGAAGCGGTGGACAACAACGCCGATATCGCCGCCGCCCGCGCCCAGTACGGCGCCCAGAAGGAAGTCGTGCCCCAGGCCCGCGCCGGGTTGCTGCCCAACCTGTCGGCCGGTGCCAACATGAACGACACCCGCACCGCGCTCGATCAACCATCGGTGACCTCGAACCGCAGCGGCACGGTGTATCAGGCGACCTTGTCGCAACCGATTTTCCGCGCCGACCGCTGGTTCCAGTTCCAGGCCGCCAAGGACGTCAACGAACAGGCCGCCTTGCAACTCTCGGCCACTGAACAAAACTTGATCCTGCAAAGCGCCGAAAGCTACTTCAACGTACTGCGCAGCCAGGACAACCTGGCCTCGACCAAGGCCGAAGAAGCAGCCTTCAAACGCCAGCTCGACCAGTCCAACGAGCGCTTCGACGTCGGCCTGTCGGACAAGACCGATGTGCTGCAATCCCAGGCCAGTTACGACACCGCGCGGGCCAACCGGATTGTCGCCCAGCGTCAGGTGGATGACGCGTTCGAAGCGCTGATCACCCTGACCAACCGCCAGTACAACTCGATCCAGGGCATCGTCCACACCTTGCCGATCCTGCCGCCGGCACCGAACGACGCCAAGGCTTGGGTCGACACCGCCGCCAAGCAGAACCTCAATCTGCTGGCCAGCAACTACGCGGTGAGCGCCGCCGAAGAAACCCTCAAGCAGCGCAAGGCCGGGCATGCCCCCACCCTGGATGCGGTCGCGCAATACAGGAAAGGTGACAACGACGCCCTCGGTTTTACCAACCCGAGCGCGACCGGCGTGCATTACGGTGGCGATGTGGAACAACGCACCGTCGGCCTGCAATTGAGCATCCCGATCTACAGCGGCGGGCTCACCAGCTCCCAGGTGCGTGAGTCTTATTCACGGCTGGATCAAACGGAACAACAACGCGAAGCCCTGCGTCGCCAGGTCGTGGAAAACACCCGTAACCTGCACCGCGCCGTGAACACCGACGTCGAGCAGGTGCAGGCACGTCGACAGTCGATCATTTCCAACCAGAGCGCGGTGGAAGCGACCGAAATCGGTTATCAGGTGGGGACGCGCAACATCGTCGACGTGCTCGATGCCCAACGTCAGCTGTACACCTCGGTGCGCAACTACAACAACACGCGCTACGACTACATCCTCGACAACCTGCGCCTGAAGCAGGCCGCCGGCACCTTGAACCCGGGGGACTTGCAGGACCTGACCCGTTATCTCAAAGCCGACTACAACCCGGACAAGGACTTCTTGCCACCAGATCTGGCGAAGGCTGCGGCGGAGCAGTTGAAAGCGAGGCCTTAAACAGCAAAAGATCGTCCGAAGGCTCGGGCCGCGTTCGGACGATCTTTTTTGTTCGCGCGACTCGGTCTACCGCTCGATCAACCTGCCCAACCCATCCAGCAACCGCTGCAACGCCCCCTGATTGGTGCGCATTACCTTCAGCCCCGCCTCCGCCATCCGCTGTGCATCGCGTGGCAGTTCGAACAGCCGCTGCACCGCCAGTGCCAGGCCTTCAGCATCGTCGACCTCGGCCAGCGCCCCGGCGCTGCGCAACTGCGCGGCGATTTCAAGGAAGTTGAACAGGTGCGGCCCACTGAGCACCGGTTTGGCCAAGGCCGCCGGTTCCAGCAGGTTATGGCCACCATTGGGCACCAGGCTGCCGCCGACGAAAGCGCTGTCGGCCAAGGCGTAAAGAAACAGCAACTCGCCCATGGTGTCGCCCAGCAACACCGAAGTATCTGCGGTCACCGGCTCGCCCGTCGAACGCCGCACCGTGGTGAAACCTTTTTGCCGGCACAACTCAAATACCGGGTTGAAGCGCTCCGGATGACGCGGTACCAGAATCAACAAGGCATCGGGATGATTGGCCAACAGCCGACGATGGGCATCGAGCACCACTTCGTCTTCACCTTCATGGGTGCTCGCAGCGATCCACACCGGGCGATCCTGCGCCTGCCATTGCCCGCGCAGCTCGGCAGCACGCTGCAGCAGTTGCGGATCGATAGTCAGGTCGAACTTGATCGAACCGGTCACTTCAACCGTTTCCGGGCGCGCGCCCAAATCGCGGAAACGCTGCGCCTCGGCTTCGGTCTGCACTGCGAACAGGCTCATCTCGGCGAGCATCGGCCGGGTCAGTTTATGGAAGCGGCCATAACCTTTGGCCGAGCGCTCAGACAGTCGCGCATTAGCCAGGGCCACGGGAATTCCACGCTTGGCGCACTGATGGATATGGTTGGGCCAGAGTTCGGTTTCCATGATCACTGCCAGTTTCGGCCGGACCCGATCAAGGAATCGCGCCGCAGCGCAAGGCAAGTCATAAGGCAAATAGCAGTGCTGAATGCGCGGCTCGTTGGCAAACAGCGCCTGGATGCGCTCAGACCCGGTCGGGGTCATGCAGGTGACGGTGATCGGCAGCGTCGGATATCGCTGCAGCAAGGCACGGATCATCGGCGCCGCGGCGATGCTTTCGCCTACCGACACCGCGTGCACCCAAAGGCCGTCCGGCTTCATCGCCGGTAGCGCGAGGGAGAAACGCTCGCCAATGCGTTTGGCGTACGCCGGCGCCTTGCGCGCCCGCAGCCAAAGCCGAATCGCTACCAATGGCAGCCCCAGGTAAAACAGCGCGGTGTAGAGGGTTCTATTCATGGCGGCGGAGTTTATCGGTTTTTTAGCCAATCGCCTGCAAGTGCACGGCAAAACGTTCCGCCAGCCAACGGGCTGCCGGGCCGAGGGGCTCGTCGCGGCGCCAGACCAGCTCCACAATCAATGCCGGCGGCGTCCATTCGCTGGTCAGTTCGACCATCAGATTCTGATACGCCGGGTACTGCACCACGTGGCGCGGCAACCAGGCCCAGCCGAGGCCGCGCATCACCCATTCGGCCATCACATAGAAACTGTCGGCCCGCCAGACCTGCGGGCTGGCCGGCTCACTGCCGGGATAGACGCTGGACTGCGTGGACATCAGCAGCTGTCGATGCTGCGCCAGTTGCTGGCAATTGACCTGCGTCTGCTGCGCCAATGGATGCCCCACGCCGCACACCGTGACCATTTCAACGCTGCCCAGCACTCGGCGCTCAAGGGCTTCGGGAATCTGCTCGTGATAAAACAGCAAGCCCAGGTCGGCCCGGCGCTCCACCAGTTTGCGCGCGACATCGCCCTGGGCGGCACTGGTCAGTTGCACTTCGAGGCTGGGAAATTGTTCGGCCAGGGCTTCGAAGCTTTCAACCACTGCCTGATAAGGCATTGCCTCGTCCTGAGCCACCCGCAAACTCGCTTCCTGGCCCCGCATCATCGCCAGTGCCCGGCCGTTGAGGCGCTCACACTGGCGCAGCACTTCCCGCGCCTCTTCAAGCAGCGCGGTGCCGGCTTCGGTGAGTTTCGGCTGGCGACCACTGCTGCGATCGAACAGGCTGACGCCCAGGTCTTCTTCCAGCAGCGCAATCGAACTGCTGACCGCCGACTGCGCCTTGCGCTGATCCCGCGCCACCGCGGAAAAGGAACGTTGTTCCGCGACACTGACAAACAAGTGCAGCTGTTCCAGACTCCATTGCATATTCATGGCTCAACCCATCTCCAGAACAGATAGGTAATGACTTTACCGCATCTGGCGGATCTCTAGAATGCCGACCTCAGAAAGCAACACTTCATACGAGGATTGACCCATGACCGCTTACTACTACCTCGCCATTGCCATCTGCGCCGAAGTGATCGCCACCGTTTCGATGAAAGCGGTCAAGGGTATCAGCACGCCACTGCCGCTGCTGCTGGTCATCGTCGGTTACGGCATTGCTTTCGGGATGCTGACCCTGGTGGTGCGCAGCGTTCCGGTCGGCGTGGCCTACGCGGTGTGGGCCGGCATGGGCATCGTGATGGTCAGCGTCGCGGCGCTGTTTATCTACGGGCAGAAACTGGATGTGCCGGCAATGCTGGGGATGGCGCTGATTGTGCTGGGCGTCGTGGTTATTCAGCTGTTCTCCAAGACCGCGGGACATTAAAACCCGAAGCACTATCTTACTGTGGGAGCACCGCACCGCCGCTCCCACAGGTTTTGCATCCGCTCTATTGATCACCAACAAATCTCCTGCGCATCGAGTCTGTATACTGCGCCCTCGTCTTGAACACTGAGGTCGCTGCATGCCATCCGTTATTTCCACCGACGTTCTGATTGTCGGCGCTGGTGTCGCCGGCCTCTGGCTGAATGCACGCCTGCGCCGCCAGGGTTTCTCGACCGTGCTGGTGGAAAGCGCCAGCCTCGGTGGCGGGCAAAGCCTGAAGTCCCAGGGCATCATCCACGGCGGTGCCAAGTACGCGTTGCACGGTGCCCTGACCGGAGCCTCGGAAGCCATTGCCGACATGCCGCGTCGCTGGCGTGAGGCGCTGGCCGGCGACGGCGAACTGGACCTGTCCGGCGTGCGCGTATTGTCCGATGCCCATTACCTCTGGTCCCCCGGCACCCTCGCTGGCAACCTCACCAGCTTTTTCGCCAGCAAAGCCGTGCGCGGGCGGGTCGATCAGGTCAAAGGCGATCAACTGCCGCCGGCGCTGCAAGACAAGCGCTTCAAGGGCAAGGTCTATCGCCTGACGGAACTGGTGGTCGACGTGCCGAGCCTGATCCAGCGCCTGGCCGACCTGGCTGGCGACGGCCTGCTGGCCGGTCAGCACATCGAACCGCTGCTGGAGAATGGTGAACTGGTCGGTTTGAAAGTCGACGAACGCGAAATCCGCGCCCAGCGCATCGTTCTCAGTGCCGGTGCCGGCACCGCTGACCTGCTGACCGCGCTGGGCCTGAGCCAACCGGCCATGCAGCGCCGTCCCCTGCACATGATCATCGTCAAAGGCCCGAGCCTCAAACCGCTGTACGCCCACTGCCTGGGCGGCGGGCCGAAGCCGCGCGTCACTGTGACCACTCACCCGGCCGCCGATGGCCAGTGGGTCTGGTACGTGGGCGGCGACATCGCCGAAGCCGAAGGCGTGGCCCGCGAGCCAGCCGCGCAAATTGCCGCCGCCCAGAAAGAACTGGGCCAACTTCTGCCGTGGATCGACCTGAGCACCGCACAGTGGGCGACCTTGCGGGTCGAACGCGCCGAGCCGCTGCAATCGGGCTTGACCCGCCCGGACAACGCCTTCCTCGCCGAGAAGAATCGTCTGCTGGTGGGCTGGCCGACCAAACTGGCCCTGGCACCGGACTTCGCCGACCGCGTCTTCGCCACACTGCAACGCGACGGTATTCAGCCGAGCCATCCGGCCACGCTGCCGGAACTGCCGAAACCGCCGATAGGGACCCCTGCCTGGGAGCAACTGCTGCCATGAGCCAACCGACCCTGCATGACCTGCATCGTCCGCTGGGCAGCACCGGCCTGCTGGTATCGCCCCTGGGCCTGGGCACAGTGAAACTTGGCCGCGATCAAGGGGTGAAATACCCCAACGGCTTTCAGATCCCCGGCGACGACGAAGCCCGCATGCTGCTCAAACTCGCGCGCGACCTGGGCATCAACCTGATCGACACCGCCCCGGCCTATGGCCGCAGCGAAGAGCGTCTCGGCCCGTTGCTGCGTGGTCAGCGTCAGGACTGGGTAATCGTCAGCAAGGTCGGTGAAGAGTTCGCCGACGGTCAGTCCCGCCATGATTTCAGCGCCGCGCATACCCGGCTCTCAGTGGAGCGCAGCCTGCAACGCCTGGAAACGGACTTTATCGATCTGGTGCTGGTGCATTCCGACGGCAACGACCTGGCGATCCTCAACGACAGTGAGGTCTATGCGACCCTTGCCGAGCTCAAGCGCGAAGGCAAGATTCGCGGTTTCGGTTTTTCCGGTAAAACCGTCGAAGGCGGCTTGAAGGCTCTGGAACAAGGTGATTGCGCAATGGTCACCTACAATCTGAACGAACAGAACGAGAAGCCAGTCATTGACTATGCTGCTGCTCACGGCAAAGCGATCCTGGTCAAAAAGGCCCTGGCCAGCGGCCATGTGTGCCTGAGCCCGGGCGTTGATCCGGTGCGTGCCAGCTTCGAATTGTTGTTTGATCACCCGGGGGTGGCCAGTGCTATTGTCGGGACCATCAATCCGCTGCACCTCGCCCATAACGTCGCGACCGTTGCCCAGGTCCTTCGTAGCCATTGATGCCGCCCACGCGGCCTTAAGCAGGAGCCGACATGCCGCGTACGCTGATCAGAAAGAACCCGAGCAACTTCAAGACCCTGCCGCTGTTCGTCGAAGCCACACCCGAAGGTTTGAGTTATCAGAGCGTCGGGATGCCGTTGAATTTTTCCCAGACCCTGCAACGCCGCCGTCCGGTGACGGTGGCCGACAGCGAGCGGTTTGCCCTGGAGCTGGCGAACCTTGGGGTCTCGGTGCGCCTGACCCTGCATTGGCAGAATCGCGATTACTGGGTGTTGGTGCGTCAGCGTCGGCAGGATCGCGGCGACGTGGTGCTCAAGCTGATCTCCGGCTACGTGCCGGCCCATGAGCTGAACCTGCCGCTGCACACGGCGACCCAGGAAATTGCCGAAGAGTGCCTGCTGGAAACCCCGGAGGGCTGGCTCAGCGGACGCTTCAACGAAACCTGGCTGCCAGCGCCCTACTCGGCAGCCCTGCATTACCGCGAAGCCCTGCCGTTTCGCCTGACACCACTCTCCGGCTCGGCGCGGCCGGTGCGCTGCGCGAACATGCCGCTGATCGAACGTCCCCGGGCCTACGTGCACTTGCCGACAGCCTCGCTGCAATTGATCTACGATTTGCGCCTGGACGTGCCCAAGGAAGCCAAATCCCTGAGCCTGTTCCATGTCGACGAGCGGCTGGAGGGCGATCAACTGGTGGCCCGGCTCGATCGCAAACGTCCCGATTTGTACCTGATGCCACTGCAGGACGGTCAGCCGATGGCCGAGCTCTATACCCTGAAAAAGGATCACCTGTACCCGGCAAGTACCCGCGGGTTGTATCTGGCGGAGAGTTTTGCCCGGCAGGAAGGCTGGCTGGTGAGGGATGAGCGGATTCGCTGGAAGGATTGGGTGCGGCAGCAGGGTTTGACCCCACCGGGGAAGGATTCGGGCCTGGCCCGGTTACGCGGGAAGGCGAAGCAACTGCTGAAAAGAATCGTGCCGCGCAAGAAAGTCAGCTCTTGAAGCATCACAAAAGCAAAAGATCGCAGCCTTCGGCGGCCCCTACAGGGTCATGTGTATACCTGTAGGGGCCACCGATGGCTGCGATCTTTTTTATGGCTTTACTCCGGCTCTGATTGGCGAATCTTCTCGACAATCGCCGTGGTCGAGCTGTTTTCCACCAGCCCCAGCACTTTCACGGTCCCGCCGTAAGCGCTGACGATGTCCGCGCCAACCACTTGGTCGATCCCGTAATCACCGCCCTTGACCAGTACATCCGGCTTGACCGCACGCAGCAGGTTTTCCGGGGTGCCTTCAGAGAAGCTGATCACCCAATCGACGGCGCCTAAACCTGCCAGCACCGCCATGCGACGGTCGACGCTGTTGATCGGCCGACCCGGCCCTTTCAAGCGACTCACCGACGCATCGTCATTGACCGCCACGATAAGGCGATCACCTTGGGCGCGCGCCTGTTCGAGGTAAGTCACGTGGCCGGCATGCAGGATGTCGAAGCAACCGTTGGTGAACACGATCTTCTCTTTGTGCGCTCGCGCGTCATCGACCGCCAGCAGCAACTGCTCGAGGCCCAGCACACCGCGCTCGGAGCCTTCCTCACGCTGGATCGCACGACGCAGTTCCGGTGCGCTGATGGCCGCGGTACCGAGCTTGCCGACCACGATGCCCGCCGCCAGGTTGGCCAGGGCCACCGCGTGGGGCAGCTCTTCGCCAGCGGCGATCGCCGCCGCCAGGGTAGAAATCACCGTGTCGCCGGCGCCGGTCACGTCGAACACTTCACGGGCACGGGCCGGCAGGTGCAGCGCCGGATGATCCGGGCGCAGCAAGGTCATGCCGTGCTCGCCACGGGTTACCAGCAATGCACCGAGGTCGAGGTCGTGCATCAGCTGCGCGCCCTTGCTCACCAGTTCGTGCTCATCGGCGCAACCGCCGACGATGGTTTCGAACTCGCTGAGGTTCGGGGTGATCAGGCTCGCGCCACGGTAGATCGAGAAATCCTTGCCCTTGGGATCGGCCAGCACCGGAATGCCACGGGCACGGGCGGCCTGGATCAGCACCTGATGGTTTTTCAGCGCGCCTTTGCCATAGTCGGACAGCACCAACACCTTGATGCCTTCGAGCAATTCGTCGACTTGCTCGCCCAGCGCCAGGGCGTCAGTTGCGAAAGGCTCTTCGAAGTCGATACGCAGCAATTGCTGGTGACGGCTCATGACCCGCAGCTTGACGATGGTCGGCTGGTGCGCAATGCGCTGGAACAACGCCCGCACGCCGGCACCCTTGAGGCTATTGACCAGGCTGTCGGCGGCTTCGTCGTCGCCGGTCACGCCGACCAGCGAGGCCGGCGCACCGAGCGCGGCAATGTTCAAGGCAACGTTGGCGGCACCGCCCGGGCGGTCCTCGATGTGCTCGACCTTGACGACCGGTACCGGCGCCTCAGGGGAGATCCGTGAGGTACCACCATGCCAGTAACGGTCGAGCATGACATCGCCGACCACCAAGACAGGGGCTTGATTGAATCGCGGCATGGACAACTTCATGGAGCAACCCACATACAAAATGAACAGGGGCGCGATATTAACACAGGGTTGGCGCTGGCTTGCGGGGCGGCTGCAACCGGATGAATCGGCAGGGAATTCTGTTCATTTATTGAGCAGAAATTGCGATAAACGATGGCAAGCGTCCTCACGTTGCAGCACCTGGGTGTCGATCTCGCACTCAGCCGTCAGCGGTGCCTCATAAGGGCTGTCGATGCCAGTGAAGTTCTTGATCCGCCCTTGGCGGGCCGCTTGATACAAACCTTTGGGGTCCCGTTGCGCGCACACCGCGAACGGCGTGCTCACGTATACCTCGATGAAATCGCCCTCAGCGAACAACCGACGAGCGGCATCACGCTCTGCGCGAAACGGCGAGATCGCCGCAACAATCACAATCAAACCGGCGTCGACCATCAGCCGTGCCACCTCGGCCATGCGCCGGATGTTTTCCCGGCGACACTCAGCACTCATTCCCAAGTCACGACACAGGCCATTGCGCAGGTTGTCGCCATCGAGCAGGAACGTGTGCAGCCCGCGCCGATTGAGTTGCAACTCCAGTGCATTGGCCAGGGTCGACTTGCCCGCGCCCGACAGGCCCGTCAACCACAGGCAACGCGGGTGCTGGAATTTGATTGCGGCGCGGTCGCGGTTCGACAGTGACAGATCGTAAGGCCTGATCTCTGGAACAGGTATCGACAGGGGCTCATTCATAACCGAGCATTTCGTAATCGCGCTGGTACACCCGCCGCACCAGCCGACGGGTACGCACCGAGCAGAAATCGCGGGCAAGCATCGGACGCCGCTGTTGCGAGCCGTTGACGTGAGGCAACACCGCCCAGTGGCCCACCTGTTCGCAGACCAGGCGAAAATCCCGCTCCAGATGCTCCTGGTAGCCAATGAAGTCCAGGGCCAGATGCCCCAGGGAGTCGGTCAGAAAATCCGTTTGCGCGGCAAAATGCATTTGTCGGCTGATGGTCTCCGAATGCAGCCAGCGAGCGACGAAATCATCGAAGTCGCGGTAGTGGCAGACCAGCCTCTGCGCCGCCTGATCGCGCCGGCCCAACTCATTGCCGCGCAAAAAAGCATAAGCCGAGTAGGCCCTTTCCAGCGGATCACGAACGAAGGCGAACTTGAAACTGGCGGCAAACTGCTCGGGAAATTGCTGCTCGTACCAGTACAACGGCAAGTGCCCGGGGCTCCACCCATCGAACATCGCCGCACATACGCTGCTCCCGGCACACTTGGGAACATGAATGAATAGACAGGAACGCTGCTCGAAGGCCCGTGGGAAGCTCAGGCTGGCCGACATCGACTTGTTGATCACCTGACGGTCCACGACCGACAGGCGTCCCAGCAGGAAAGCCCGCTGCGGCTTGGGCAAGAGCTTCCAGAGATAACGTTGCAGCATGGCAGTACCCGCGCGAAAGGGTTGCCCCCCTCGATTGAAGTCAAAGTTCGTTCAGGAACCTTAACAAGCGCGTTGCCGAGATTTATTCCGGTTTGGTCAAGAAGCGTAAAGGTCTGGATACAATCCACCGGACGCGTTGCACGCCGGTGAACGCAAGGGTGAGCAGGGCTCACCCTTGCATCGAATCAGGCGATGTCTTCAGCCGGGGCGTCGAGGCCCATGGCGTTCAGACGGGCGTAGTAGCCATTCTGCGCCAGAAGCTCGGCATGGGTGCCGCGCTCGACGATCCGGCCCTGATCCATGACCAGAATCAGGTCAGCCTTCTCGATGGTCGACAACCGGTGAGCGATGACCAGCGTCGTTCGACCTTTCATGACCTGATCCAGTGCAGCCTGAATATGCCGCTCGGATTCGGTATCGAGGGCCGAAGTGGCTTCGTCGAGAATCAGCAACGGTGCATTCTTCAGCAAGGCCCGGGCAATTGCCAGACGCTGACGTTGACCGCCGGACAGCAACACGCCGTTCTCGCCGACCTGGGTGTCCAGGCCTTCGGGCAACTGCGCAATGAAGTCCATCGCGTAGGCGTCTCTTGCCGCCTTCTCGATGTCTTCGCGGGGAGCCCCAGCCAGATCGCCATACGCAATGTTGTTGGCCACGGTGTCGCTGAACAGCGTCACATGCTGGGTCACCTGGGCGATGTGCCTGCGCAGGTTCAGCAGCTTGTACTGTTCCACTTCAACGCCATCGATCAGGATCTCGCCCTTGTCGTGGTGATAGAAGCGCGGAATCAGGTTGGCCAATGTCGACTTGCCGCTGCCCGAACGCCCCACCAATGCCACCATTTGCCCCGGCTCGACCGAGAAACTGATGTCATCGAGTACCTGGCGATCGGTGCCCGGGTAAGTGAAGCTCAAGTGACGCACATCCAGACGACCGCTGACGGCATCGCGCTCGATGGTGCCGTTATCGACTTCGGGTTCGACGTCCAGTTGCTCGAAGATACTCTCGGCGCCGGCCACACCTTTCTGGATGGTCGAGCTGACTTCAGACAATTGGCGGATCGGCTTCGGCAGCAGGCCTGCCAGAGTGATGTAGGCCACCATGTCACCGGCGGACGCATCTCCGCGCAGGAACAACACCAGGAACATCAGCACCGCCATGGCGGTGTAGATCACCAGCTGCAACAGCGGCGTATAGATAGCGCCGGTGCGAGTCATGCGCAATTGCTTGTCGGTGTTGCCCTGGCTGGCATTGAAGAAGCGCCTTTCTTCATAGACTTCGCCGCCGAAGCTGCGCACCACGCGATAGCCCTGGATCGTTTCCGAGGCCACGTGGGTCACGTCCCCCATGGCAGCCTGGATCTTCTTGCTCTGTTTACGGAATTTCTTGCTGGCGGTGCGCACCATAAAGGCGATCAACGGCAGGATCGCAACCATGACCAGCGTCAGGCGCCAGTTCATGAACAGCAGCGAGGCGAACAGGAACGCCACCGTCATGCCTTCACGGATTACGACCTTGATCGCATCTGTAGCCGCCCCCGTGACCATGGTTACGTTGAAGGTGATGCGCGAAATCAGATGACCCGAGTTATGCTTGTCGAAATAACGGTTGGGCAAGACCAGCAGATTGTTGAACAACTGCACACGCAAGTCGTGGACAAGTCCGAGGGAAACCTTGGCCAGAAAGTAGTTGCCCAGATAAGATCCGAGCCCCTGCCACGCTGCAATCAGGATGATCAGCAAAGGCACGGCCTGCAGCAGTTGCAGATCACGCAGGTACGGTACGGTTGGAAAGAGCGCCGCTTCGGGATTGGACAGGCCGTCGACGAAATACTTGAGGATGTACCCGAGCATTGGCTGAGTCGAAGCGAAAATCAGAAAACCGACAATGCTGATCAGGAACAGGCTGATGTACGGCCGGACATAGCTGAGCAGGCGGAAGTAAATTTTCAAGCTCGATGGGCTTGCGGAGAGACTGGAGTCGGTCATATCACGCGAATGTCGATAAAAAGGACGCTGACTTTAGCACAGCTTCTTCAGGGTTCTGGCAATCGCATAAAGGCTGTTATTGTTAAGCGTCAGAATTCAACATCAAATAGCMATCACCCCAAATGGCCGATCAACTTCAGGATTGAATCTCTCAGCATGCAACTCAGTGGCTTCAACAACACATCCAATCGAGTCTTCGATTTCATTTGCCTCTGGATTCTTCCACTCGGCTACTTCCTGCTGCTGTGCGCGATGTTCTTTCTGCCTGGTCGCAGCCTGCATCACAAGATGTTTTATGGCCTGTTCAGCATCCCATCGTTTATTGTCCTGTGCCTGCGCCCCCGCGAACTCAAAGAGTTGCTGCGCGAACCGATCTTCGTCGCGGTGCTGTTGTTCGCCGCCTGGGCCTTGCTCAGCCTGAGCTGGGGGCCGCCGATGGATCAAAGCGTCACCGGTCAGTTCAAACCCGCTTTGCACACCCTGCTGTTGTTCGCTGGCTGCTACCTGCTGGTGCGCTACCGAAGCGAGATCATCCAGCCCCTGCTGTTCAGTGCCGCAATGGTCGGGCTGATCGCGTCGGCCTACAACCTGTTCATGTTTACCCGCCACTACGAGCCGGGCATGCGCCTGATCGGGAGCGGCGCATTCGACAACCCACTGCTCAGCTCCCACGTATTCGGCTTTTTTTGTACCTACTGGCTGAGCGTGAGCATGACCTGCAAGCGTCGCCAGATGCTCTGGCTGAGCATCCCGGCGATGGCGATCATGTTCGCCACGGTGATCGCCACCGGCTCCAGAACCCCGCTGGTTGCTTTGACACTGGCTGCGTTATGGCTGAGTTTCATCAGCTGGAACCGTCGTTCTTTCATATTGCTGGGTACCCTGTTGATCGGTGGCGCAGCGGTTGCCGTACTGTTTTCGCAGATGATCGTCGAGCGCGGCGACTCCTATCGCTTTGAAATCTGGCAGCTGGCCCTGCAAAAAATTGCCGAGCACCCGTGGATCGGTCATGGCTACAACGCCACCCTGACTCTCGACCCCGGTATCGGCTACACCTTGCAGGAGCCTCATAGCTTCGCCTTGGGGGTGCTCTATTACGTTGGTATTTTCGGCTTGCTGCCGTGGCTGTTCTTCCAGGTCCGGTGCTTGCTGAATAGCTGGCGGTATCGCCTGCAGCCGTTGTTCATCATCGCCTCGACCTGGCTGGTATTCGGCATCGGCGCCGGCCTGACCGAAGGCGGCGGTATCATTTCCCGGCCCAAGGAGCACTGGTTTTTGCTGTGGATTCCGCTGGCGCTGATCGCCGCATTAAGCATCAACCAACGGGCCAGGCGCCTATTGGCAATGCCGATCAGGACCTTGACGCCGGCCGCCCTGCAACAGTTGACCGCCAGTGCCCAGGTGATCGAGGAAGACGGGCTAGGGCCAAAAGTCCTGCGCCTGGTCGATGGCAGCTTCCTCAAGTTGTTCCGCCGCCGTCGCTGGTACACCTCGGGTAGCTTCAACCCCTATTCCGAACGGTTCGCCGCCAACAGCGAGCAATTGCGCAACCTGGGTATCCCGACCCCGCAAATTCTGGACCTGTATCGACTCAAGGACGGTAGCAGTGCCGTACACTATTCGCCGCTGCCGGGCAGCACTTTGCGTCAGGTTCTTCAAGGCATCACCGCGCCCGCGGTGCGTCAGGCGCTGGTTGAGCGTTTCGGCAAGTTCATGGCGCAACTGCATGAACAAGGTGTCTATTTCCGATCACTGCACCTGGGCAATGTACTGGTACTGGATGACGGTGAGTTCGGCCTGATCGATCTGGCGGACATGCGCATCTATCCGTCATCGCTGAGCCTGTCCCTGCGCAAGCGCAATCTGCGCCATATGCAGCGTTACGCCGTGGATCGACGCTGGCTGTTCGAAGACCACTTTGGCGCGCTACTTCAGGGCTACGCCGTGATGGCGTCGAAATCTGCAGTGGATAACCTACACAGGCAAGTACTGACCGGGAGTCATCCCGCCCGGGCTCATTAATAGTCGAAACCAACCCGTTCATTGCGCTGGCGGCCTACCTGCTGGCCATCGTGACCGCCGCCCTGTTCCCGACACCTCAGGCATGCCGGTGAGGGCCGCTATACCGGCATCGATGGCTGCGCGTGTCAGGGTGGGCTCAGTCTTTTTCCAGCGGTGAGAAATACAGCCGCCCCAGGCCGCGCCAAGTCTTCTTGTTCCAGGCCTTGAACGGTATCTGCGCCAGCAGTTCGCGCGCCAGCTTGCGGTCGCGATTGGAGGTTTTCAGGAACATCGAGCTGAGGAATTTGTAGCGCACCTCGTCGTACAGCGGATGATCGCTGAACAGCGCGTAGGAGCGCAGGATGTTGTCGATCATGAAGCGGTTATTCTTGTAGGAGTTGGTGGCGTGCTTGCGATAGCGCGCCATCAGCACATTCAGGCCATCGATGAAGTAACCGGCGCGGGTCACCTTCAACTCGATCAGCAAGTCCTCCAGGCGAATGTTCGGATCGAAGCCGCCTACCTTGTCCAGCGCTTCACGGCGAATCATCAGGGTCGGCGCCGGCGGATAAGGCTTGCGCTCCAGGAACATGTCATCGAAGTCCAGACGACGGAACGGCACATCGCGACGCTGACGATTCTC
Organism: Pseudomonas sp. 05N433; assembly: GCF_056396925.1. Classification (NCBI taxonomy): domain Bacteria; kingdom Pseudomonadati; phylum Pseudomonadota; class Gammaproteobacteria; order Pseudomonadales; family Pseudomonadaceae; genus Pseudomonas; species Pseudomonas sp. 05N433. The sequence goes on from NZ_JBFTML010000012.1 coordinate 64,784, forward strand.
CGGATAGAGATTGCCGTCGGCGTCGATCAGTTCGATGTTGCCGGCGCAGATCCCGACCTCGGGCTTGCCATCCATATACGCCACCTGGGTGGCGATGCGCTCCGGCAACATGATGTCATCGGACCCGAACGGCACGATCAAACTGCCCTTTGAGCGCGCAATGGCGCCGTTGAGGGTGTTGGTCAGCCCCTGGTTCTGCTGGACCCGGAAATCGAAATCGTGCTGCGCCTGCAAGGCATTGATGCGCTCGACGCTGTCATCGCTGGAGCCGTCATCGATGACCAGCAACTCGATATTCTTGTAGGTCTGGGTGAGGACGCTGAGGATGCTTTCCTCGATATAGCGACCGTGGTTGTACGACGCGATGATGACCGTGACGAGAGGTTGCACGTCGTTCATGGTTGCTCCCTGCGGGCTTGACTCAAGCCGGAGTCGATCAGGTTCAGGTACTCCTGGCGGAATACCTCGATGTCGTGTTGCTCCTGGAGATAGCGGTAGGCCTGTTCACCCTTGGCCTTGAGCTCGTCATCCGACAGCCCCAGGTAGTTCTCCAGCGCTGCGACCAGCGTCGGCACGTCCGCCGGGGTAATTGCCAGACCGCCCGCGCCCTGAATCAGCGGCAACATGGCCGGTACGTTCGAGGCGATTACCGGCAGGTGCCCGCTCATGCCCTCGAGCAATGCCAGCCCCAGGCCTTCAGCCAAGGACGGCATGGTCCAGATGTCGAACGCCCGAACATACTGCAAGGCGTTTTCCTTGAAACCCAGCAAATGCGCACGACCGGTCAACCCAAGGCGCTCGATCTCGGCGGCCAGGCGCGACTCTTCACGCCCCGCACCAATGATTGCCAGTTGGGTGTTCGGGTATTTGTCCTTGAGGGTGGCAAAGGCCTGCAGCAGGTAGGTGTGGCCCTTGACCGGCACCAGCCGGCCCAATGCACCGATCAAGCGCACCGACGGTTCGATGCCCAATAACTCGCGAGCACGCTCGCGGCTGTGCTGCAAACCTTCAGCCTGCTCGATGTCGATGGCGTTGGTGATCGCGTAGGTATTCTGGTCGGTAAAGCCGCAGTCGCAATCGAGCAGGTACTGTTTGACCGCTGGCGACACGCCGACAAAGCGCCAATGGCGATCGATCAGGCGTTGGGTCTGGCGGCGCCGGTAAAACCGGTCGTACTCGCCAAAACCGTGGGAGATGCCGATGCACAGCGGTACTTTCAACCAACGGTTGAGCGCCAGCATCATGTTTACCGGTTTGAAGCGATTGCAAATCACCACGTCGAATTTTTCTGCGCGGCAAAACTTGTACAACTGCCACATGGCGCGCAGGCGCATGCCCTTGAGGGACTTGTCGGAAAACTCGAAATACACCGAACGGTCGGCGCGACTTACGGCCTCGCCAGGCCCGGGCTTGCCCCGCAGGAACGCCGCGGTCACTTCATAGCGATCGCTCGGCAGGGCCTTGACGATCTGCTCCGCGAGGTCGGCAAAATCATGGGCTTTGACGTTGTAGTCCGGCTGCAACTGCAGAACCTTTGACCGTTGACTCATAACTCTCCCCGGTGAAAACCAGTCGCATCGATGACCCATGCCGGCTCGGCGGCGAGGCGCCTGATCTCGGCTGGATCGGGTGGGGGCAACCGTGACCATTCGTTGCGTTTCCAGCAGACGAAGTGGAAATACGGATACCGGCGGTCGCCATCGCGATCGTTACTCAAACAGCCATTGCGCCAATACCAGTGCTGCGGAAAATCATTCGTGCCGTCGTGCCACTTGATGCAACCGCCCGGCGTACTGAACGCCTCGATGAATTCGCTGCGGCGGCGCCACGAATTGAGCTTGCCCAACAGAGAGAACAGTGGCTCGGGAAAATTCTTGCGCCAGAGGAAGATCCGACTGAATGCGCCTTCATCCAGCGCGTGATGCGCCTGATCGGTAAAGCGTGTTTGCCAGTCCTTGATCTGCATGAACAACTCACGTTTGCGGGCAGTGTTGCGCATCAGACAGAGATGGCCTGCCACCCGCCGCTCGTGGGTAGAGAACAGGTCATAACTGGCCAACCGATCAGCGGTGAAATAACTTCGCAGGTCACCAAATACCAGATCAATATCGCCGAACGCCCAGAAATCATAGCCTTGCAGGCGGTCGACATGAATATGCCCCAAGGCAGGCTTGATGTCGCAGAGCTTATAAGGCGCGTCCGGCACAAAGTCGATATTCAGCCGCTGTGACACCAGCGCGCAGTACTCGCTGAAACTCATGGCTTCAACAGTCACGTTGGGCGGCAGGTTCTCAGGAGTACCGCAATCACTGAACAGCAACCAGTCGATATCGGCGTTGCGTCGGCAACTCTCGAGGAAAAACGGCATCCAGAACGGCCAATGACCGAAATACGGAATCAGGAACAGGATGCGCGGGCATGGATTGATCACAGAAATACTCACTGCTGCGTGGATACGGCGCCATGCTAGGCCGCGCGATACTTCATTTCTGCCTAACAGATGTTTCACCATGCTTCAGAACCCAGAACAACTCATGCTGCCTGACCGCCTTGCGAAAGAACTCGTTCTCGCCATAGACGGGTGGCACCCTACTGGCCAGAAGCCACTGTATCAACCGTCGTAAACGTCGCTTGAACGGCATGGGCGGTTGCAGGTCGTGCATCATGCCCAACGCCATTGCTTTATCACGCTGACGCGCCAAAGGCATTCGCAGACAGCAGGGCTGCATCGGCGTTGTCGAATCGAACGTCGGTGGCAGGGCGATGCCATGACCCGCATCCCCCATAGGCCAACGATCATTGTCATGCAGATGGTTGGCATAGCCAAGCACGGTGGTCGGCTGCCACTCCAGCCCGCTCAACGCTTCGAGAACCGCTGCCTGGGCACAGATGTGATCCGGGTGCGGGTCGAGGGACGGATGCGGCAATACGATCACTTGCGGACGCGCCCTCAGCAACAGTTCACGCAGATCGGCCAGTAAATTATTCCAGGTCGGCGCACCATCGACATCGCCCGGCAGGGCAAATGGATTCAACTGACGAAATAACCGGGTGTCTCCCAAATCCGCTTCGCGCGAACCCACCGGTGTGGCCGGCGCGGCCTGCATCGCCGCCAGTTGCAGGCAAAAATACCCCAACTGCACGCAATGGGCCTCAGGCACCCCGGCCCAGCGCGGTACGGCGATGCTATCCCAGGCCCGCAAACGGCCTTTGAGACGAGCCGCCTCGACCGTGTTCAGACCCATCTGTTGATAATGTTCGGCTTCAATTTCACCGGCGGTCAGGGTGACGATCCAGGCTTCGTCGGCCTGGCTGTACAAACCGTATGCGGCCAATTCAGCGTCGTCGGCATGGGGTGCAATCACCATCACTCGCTGACGGCGGTAGTCCGGTTGCTCGAACGCCCAGAGCACAGGCTCGCCGAGCAACCGACAGAAACGCCCGCGCAGACGCAACTCGCCTTGCGACAACACGTTTGCCTGACCACTGAGATTGAGGTAACGCAGGCCGTTTACACCGCGCTCGAAGGTTTGCCGGTCGGGGTTATCCCCCCCCAGCAACTCGACCACCGGATCGATAAAGCGCCCCAGCCAAGTACTTTTCACCCGCAGCGCCAGTATCAGCGTGGCGTCATCGACCAGCATGACGCCCTCATCCAGCCGTAACCGTTCACCGTCCAGATGAATCTTGGGTTGCGGGGTATACGGCGGGAAGCTGTATTGATAATCGTCTTGGGGGGAATAAAACAGATGGTCCGCAAACCACGCCTCGTGGGCGATCCAGCCCAGCACCGCAAGCACCAGCGGCAGCCACCAGGCCACCAGCACGCCGATCGCAATCAGCAGCATCAACGCAATCAACAGGCCGATGCGTTTGTTGCGCCGATGGCGCTTGAGCAGTTGCTGTTTGCGACTCATGGGTTGGCTCATACCGTGAAGACCGGCACAGAATTGCACCAACGGTCCTTGTACTCACGGTCGGTTCGACCAAAGGAAAACCGTAGGGGTTTATCCAACGCGCGTGCATGTTCCCAGGCGCTTTGGGTGTTGAGGAAGCTCAGCACGCTGCCCGGGCTGAATTCGCGGGTCTCGGGATCGACACCGCCGTTGACGTATTCGATGCTGATCCATTCCGGCGCCTCGACGCGGTACACCAGTTGAGTCGCAATCGGTGCGTCGTTGAGGAAAATCACCGAGCCGATCAGCAACTCGCGCAACAACTCGATCACCTCGCCCATGCGCTCGGCACCGGTGGCCGGAAAGCCCCAGCGACGCTGGAACAGGTCGCAATAGATCGCCGCCAGCTCACTGCTGGAAAACTCGGTAACCGGCCGCACCACGCCGCCCGCCTCTTCCAGCAGACGCAACTCGCGGCGCTGGTTGTAGCGAAACTTTTTCGACAATTCTTCAGGCGTGCGGGCCAGCGCCAGTTGTTCTGTCTGCAGCTTGATACCGGTAAAACGACCTTCGCTCAGCGCCGACAGGTAACGCCCCCGATGGCGCAGCGGTGCCTGGGCATCGGCGGCGGCCGGCAGGATCAGTTCGGCATTGCCGAGGTCGAACAGGCCTTTTTTACCCGTGCGCTTGAGCACGTCCTTGGACAGCGCCAGGTCGCGCCCCCAGGTCGGGATGGCGGCTTTCACTTCGCCGTCCTGCTCCCAAGCCAGGTAACGCACCGGGATGTCGGCCAACTGTGCCAGACGTTCGACCACCAGAGGATGAGTCGCGACGCTGCCGCCAAAACGCTGCCAGGTTTGTGCATAAGTCGAGGCGTCGACCTGCACCCAGCCACGCTCGCGCCAGCCTTGAAATCGGTTGAGCATCAGCCCCTCGGTGCCAGTTCGGTAACGTGCGGCAAATGCCAGAAAGCATCGCGCACCGCGCGATCGGAGAAGCGCTCACGCAAGCGGTCGAACATCAGCTCGGCGCACTGGCGGCGTTGCTGCTCGTCCATCGCGGCCAGATGTTGCAGCCCTTGAGCCAGGTGCCCGGCATCGCCCAGCGGAAATAGAATGCCCACACCTTCGACCACTTCCCTGGCGCCACCACACGCGGTGGCGAGCAACGGCACACCGGCGGCCATGGCCTCCAGCAATACCATGCCGAACGGTTCATGATCGGAACTCAAGGCAAACACATCGAAAGCACGGAAGTAGCGACGCGCCTCGGGCACCTGACCGAGGAACAGCACGCGATCGCCGATACCCAGTTCACGCGCCAGGGCCTTGAGGTCCTGCTCCAGCCGACCGCTGCCCAGAATCACCAGCTGACTGTTGGCCGGCAACCCCGGCAATGCCGTGGCAAAACCATGCAACAACGTAGTCTGATCCTTGTCCGGATGCAGGCGCCCGACGTTGCCGACAATCCAGGCATCCATCGACAGACCGAGGGTTTCCCGGGCCTCGCGAACCGACACCTGACTGGCCTGTAACGCCTGTACATCAATCCGGTTATAGAGCGTCTGAATCCGCGCCTGCGGCCATTTCGGCAAGCAACGGCGCATGTCGTCACGCACCGCATCGGAGACGCCGAGCAGGCTCAGGCGTTTGCGGAAAATATGCGCGAACAGTTTGCGGGTGCGGCGCTGGTAATCGCCAAACGCGTGATGCACGCCAATCACCGGCAACGAAGTGCCGAGCAGGGCGATGTAGATCGGTTTGAAACGGTGAGCGATGCAGAAACTGAAGTTGCGCGATGCGGCGATCTTGCGCAGATCGCCGATGGCGCCCAGCTTCAGGCCACGAATGGCCTTGGAGCTGTACTCCATGAACAGCACCTCGTCGGACGCACAGTTCGCGGCGACTTGGCTATCTGCAGCCCCGGTCAGGAACACCGTGGTCACGCGATAACCGGTCCCCGCGAACAGGCTGGCGTACTGCCGGGCGCAGTCCAGAAACGGCCCGTCATAGCCGTGACAGAACTGCAGCACATGGCGTTCAGCCGAGCGAGTCATAAGCGTCCGCGCCTTCTTTGACCACCAGAATGTCTTCCATGATCAGATACTGCAGGTCGGAACCGAAGAACATGTTCAAGGCGTCGGTCGGCGAGCAGATCATCGGCTCGCCACGACGGTTGAGCGAAGTATTCAGCGACACACCGTTGCCGGTCAGTACTTCCAGCGCCTTCATCATGTCGTAGTAGCGCGGGTTGTATTCGCGCTTGAGCACCTGGGCCCGGGACGTGCCGTCTTCATGGACGACTTCCGGCACGCGGGTTTTCCACTCTTCAGCCACTTCGAAGGTGAAAGTCATGAACGGTGCCGGGTGATCGATCTTGATCATTTGCGGCGCAACGGTGTCGAGCATCGACGGGCAGAAAGGCCTCCAGCGCTCGCGGAACTTGATCTGATGGTTGATACGGTCCGCCACGCCGGCCACGCTCGGACAGCCAATGATCGAACGACCGCCCAAGGCACGCGGACCGAACTCCATGCGACCCTGGAACCAGGCCACCGGGTTGCCATCGACCATGATTTTGGCGATCTGCTCCGGCATATTGTCGAGCTTGCGCCACTTTGGCTTGTCGGCGTGACGGGCGCAGGCCGCGATCACGTCTTCATTGCTGTAGGACGGGCCGAGGTAGACGTGTTCCATCTTCTCGACCGGTACACCACGGGCATGAGACACATAAGCCGCTGCACCCACCGCGGTACCGGCATCGCCGGACGCAGGCTGGACGAACAGTTCTTTGATGTCGTCGCGGGCAATGATCTTCTGGTTCAGCTTGACGTTCAACGCACAACCACCGGCGAAGGCCAGCTTGCCGGTTTCCTTGAGCACATCGCCCAGGTAATGGTCGATCATCTGCAACGCCAGTTTCTCGAACAGCGCTTGCATGCTCGCGGCGTAGTGAATGTAGGGCTCGTCGGCGATATCGCCCTCGCGCTTCGGCCCCAGCCACTCGATCAGCTTCGGCGAGAAGTAGAAACCCTTGCCCTTCTCTTTATAACGACGCAGGCCGATGACGTTGGCGTAGTCGGTGTTGATCACCAGTTCGCCGTTTTCGAACGAGGCCAGGCGCGAGAAATCGTATTTGCTGGCGTCGCCGTACGGCGCCATGCCCATGACCTTGAACTCACCGTCGAGCATCTCGAAGCCGAGGAACTCGGTGATCGCGCCGTACAGGCCGCCGAGGGAGTCCGGATCGAAGAATTCCTTGATCTTGTGGATCTTGCCGTTTTCGCCATAACCGAAGAAAGTCGTGGCGTATTCGCCCTTGCCGTCGATCCCCAGGATCGCGGTTTTCTCTTTGAAACCGGAGCAGTGGTAGGCGCTGGAGGCGTGAGCCAAGTGGTGCTCGACCGGCTCGATCTTGATCTTTTTCGGATCGAAACCCAATTGCTCGAGGCACCAGACAATCTTGTTGCGATAGCGCTTGTAGCGACGGTTACCCATCAGGATCGCGTCGAGGGCGCGGTCCGGGGCGTACCAGTAGCGCTTGGCGTAGTGCCAGCGAGCCTTGCCGAACAGACTGATCGGCGCGAATGGAATCGCCACCACGTCAACGTCGGACGGCTTGATGCCCGCCTGCTCGAGGCAGAATTTCGCCGATTCGTAAGGCATGCGGTTCTTTGCATGTTTATCGCGCACGAAACGCTCTTCTTCAGCCGCCGCGACCAGCTTGCCGTCGATGTACAAGGCTGCGGAAGGATCATGGCTAAGGGCGCCGGACAGGCCAAGAATCGTCAATGCCACAGGGGTCTAGCCTCTTTAGTCTGCATGCAGGCGCAACGCGCCTCAAAAATTAATGTGCCCTCGCAAGGGGCGAGAGACAGCTAAAGGGCGGGATTATAGCGTAAACGTGGCGGGAATGACCCTGCCCTTATCGGCGCCGTGAAGATGACGTCGAGCCCAAGCGTTCGCCTTTGCTCATCCGCGACCCGGCCGCCAGTAAATCCTGATGTTTCCGTCGGCAGCTTGCCGGTAAATCGTATAGGGCAAGAAAACCGTGTCGAATACACCCGAAAGGGTCAAGTCCAGCAATACGAACGGCACCAGAATACCCGTGGGATCGGGCGGCGCGTGCAGGAGACAAAAGTCGTGAGCCAGACCGCTGTAGATGCGAGGAATGGACTGACAGTAGGTCTTTTGCTTTCTGAGGCCACGAGCGGCGTCTTCGTCATCCTGCAGCACCGTGACAGCGGTCCCGCAGCCAGACAACGCCAGTGAAAAAGAGCTCAACATCACAGCCATTTTTATCGTCAAAATCTGCCCTCCGAGAACGTCAGGCAAACTAGCATCGTGGCTATTCAGGGCACAGTTCATGGGTTCTGCAGATCATGTAGGACGATTCACAAGAACTTGTCCGCCAGTTCTCGGGAGACTGATCTGGCGCCATCGCGGGCAAGCCCGCGATGGCGTCGAAGACCCGCGTCAAGCAGCGCTAGAGATATCTTTGGGCAGACGCTGATCAATCACTTGGTACAGCGCACTGCTCTCGGGCCAGTTGCGCATGAACCGCGCCCGATCCCGCGCATACGCGGGGGCAAAGCTGCTGAGCGAACCATGCTGACACATCGAATCCAGGTCGATCAGCGCCCAGCGATCCTGTTGCCAGAACAGGTTATGGCCCTTGAAATCGCCATGGCTGATCCGCTCGCCAATCAGCTCGGCAAACAGGTAATCCAGAGCCTGCAGCTCAGCCTCTGGCGCATCCCCGCTCTCAACGTACGGCGCGAAGCGCTCGATGATGTCCGGCCCCGGCAAATACTCGGTCACCAGGTACGCCCGGCTGCGCAGCCAGAGAAAACGCTTCTCCAGCAACGCCAATGGTTTTGGCGTGGCAATACCGAGGAACGCCAGGCGATTGCCTTCGCGCCATGAGTGCCAGGCGCGGCTCGGGCGCCAGAAACGCTTGAGCCAGTGGGTAAAGCCTTTGATGTTGTAACGCTTGACCACCAATGTGCGCCCGGCCACCTCGACCTTGCCGACGCTCGCCGCGCCGCCGGTCTTGTACAGATGCCCCTGATCGAGCAAGGCGTCGGCCTGTGCCAGCACCGGCAGCATCGCCGCCTCTTCCTCACGGCGAATCGCCCGCAAGCCGAACGCACCACGCTGGACGCTGAACAGCGTGCATTCGCGGCCGACCTTGATCAGAAAGTCCTTCAAACGCCAGCGACGGACCTTGTCGATCTGTTTTTGCAACGCCTCCATCGGCAACGCGTGTTCGCCATTACTCAGCAGGTAATACACCAGCAACTCTTCGGTGAAGGGTTCCAGCACTTTGGGCAACTGGGCGAAGAACACCCCGAGGTTTTCCAGGACTTTTTGTTGCGACAGCGGCTTGCCCGCCGTCTCGACGCAGATCCCGGCGCCATCGATCAAATACAACTGACCGCCATGGCGCAGCAGGTTGTCCAGGTGCAGGTCTTCCTGCCACAGGCCTTTGCTGTGCAGTTGGCCGATGGCGCCCAACGCCTCAGCCAGCACCGCGGATTGTTCATCCGCCAATGCGGGCAAGTGTTCGACCTGCTTCCAGGCATCCCCCAGGCTCTCGGCACCCTCAAGGAAATCGAACAACAGCCAACCGCCCTCGCCGTCCTTGAGGCCATCGGCCAATAACAACGGCGTGGTCAGCCCCTGAGCGGCCAGCAAACGCACACCGTCCAGTTCGCGTTGAAAATGCCGCGCCGCTTTGCCACCGACCAACAACTTGGCCAGCACCGGCCGGCCGCGCCAGACGCCAGCCCCAACATAACGCTGTCCCGGCAACACCCGCAGCAGACTCAGCAACTGCAAATCGGCAGGCCCCGCGGCATCGGCCAGTGGAATACTCAGCGGCAGGCTCGGGCTGCGGCCGGCGTTTTTCAGCTCGGACAAACGCATCAACGCGTCTCCTTGTTACTGCGCCGCGCACTCAGGCGCGATACCCAACGGTCCACCCGCGAACTGTTCAGCGGCTGATCCAGATAAACCGCCAACAATTCGCGCAGCTGGCTGTCGCTCCATTCCGGCGCCCGACGCAGCAACGGCTCCAGATCCTTGATCCGATCACGCCGGCCGAAAAACAGCGGCCGGGTTTTTTCCAGGTCAATCAATTGCGCCTGATAGCCGTCGCCGGTGGCCTGAAGAAAAATGTGCTTGGGGTAGAAGCAACCGTGGACCTGGCGCCTGCCGTGCAGGCGTCGCGCCAGTTGCCCACAGGCCTTGAGAATGGCCGAGTGCTGTATCGCGCTCAGCTCCGACCAGCGCTGCAACAGCGAATCCAGATCATCCCAACCGTCCAGCGCGTGAGTCAGCAGAATCGCCCGAACTTCGCCGTCGACCTTGCGCTCACCAAAAAACGCCGCCTGCAGCGCCGGAATACCCAGCGCCCGATAACGACTGATGTTGCGAAATTCACGGGCAAAACTCGGCTCGCCAAAGGGCGAATGCCGGGAGCGCGTCAGGTAGTTGCTCTGGCGCTTGAGGTAGTAGCCATGACCGTCCAGATCCAGCCGAAACACACTGCTCCAGCCACCCCGACCGGTATTGGGCTCGTCCACCGCGTCGAGCTGTTTGGCCCAAAGCGCGTCGAAGGTGCCGAGACCATGACGCTCGAACAGCGCGCGGTCTTCAGCAGCCAGAAAATCAGTCATTCGCGCCCCTCAAAAAATCTCACCACGTGCCGAATGCGTTTCTTGTCCGCGGCATCGAGCCGGGCGCATTGGCGGTATTGCAGGTAAAAGCGCAGGCGCTGGGTCGCCGACAGGTGATACTTGGCGACCTTGTCGAGGCAGGCCAGGTCTTTGGTGATACGGTATTTGAGCCAGAAGCCGCGCCAGAAATCGCCGTTGGGGCAATCGATCAGGAACAGCCGGGCCTCATCGTCGACCAACAGGTTGCGCCACTTCAAATCATTATGAGTGAAACGGTTGTCGTGCATGGTCCGGGTGTAACCGGCCAATTGGCGACTGACGGTATCAACCCAGGCGCGGTCCGCCAGTTTCGGATCATGCCGATTAGCCAGGACCGACAAGTCTTCGGTATGCGGCAGTTCGCGGGTGATCATTGCCCCACGGGCGTACGTCACACCGTGCCGCTCCAACCCCCAGGCCACAACCTCTGCGGTGGGAATGCCCCACTTGGCGAAACGCTTGAGGTTCTGCCATTCGGCCTTGACCCGAGGTTTGCCCAGGTAGCGCCGCAGGCCTTTGCCGGCACTGACGTAGCGTTTGACGTAAAAGTTGACGCCTTTGCGCTGGACGCGAATAACTTCGGACAGCGGATCATGGGTCAGTTGCTCGCCCTCGAGGGCAAACACCGCATCAAGACTGCCGAAATCTTCTGCCAGATCGCTGTAAGCCGGCTCCAGTGTCCAACCCGACATCAGAGCGCATCCCCGTAGCGCTGTTTACGCTCGTAGAGCTTGTTGGCCTTGCCTTCGAGCCACGCCAGTAACCCGGCTTCTTCAACCAGTATCTGGCGCAGGGGCTGCTGGAAGTACCCCTTGAGGAAACGCAGTTTGTCGCGACGGGTCAGGCCGATCTCCAGCGCCGAAAAATACAGCGCCGCCAGGTCCTTGTTGCGCCAGCGCCGGGTAATCGTCGGGCGGGCCTGGGCGCGGTGCAGGTCGATCACCGACAACTTGAGGTCATCGCAGGTCACCGGCTTATCGGTGTGCAGCAGGAAGTGGCAGATGTAGCAGTCGCGATGGTTGACCCCGGCGCGGTGCATCATGCCGGTCATGCGCGCGACTTCGGCGATCAGCGCGCGCTTGAGCTTTGGCTCCGGCGGGTGCTTGACCCAGTCGATGCTGAAATCTTCAAGGCTGACGGTGGGCGCCAATTCTTCAGTGACGATGAACGAATGCTGATCCGCCGGGTTGCTGCCCTTTTCGCCATAAGCGACGGCAGTCATGGTCGGCACGCCGACTTCTTGCAGGCGCTCAATGGCCTTCCACTCCTGGCCCGCGCCCAGCACCGGCAGCTTGGCGGTCAGCAGGTTCTTGAAAATCTCACCCCAGCCGATACCCCGGTGGATCTTCACGAAGTACCCGTGGCCGTCCACTTCAGTTCGCAGTGTCCGGCGCGCTTCGAGCTCGCGGTACACCTCGCCCTTGAGGCCCTCGACTTCGGCGAACGGGTCGCGTCCGGCCCAGAGGCTCTTGAACGGTTCAGCCAGCATCAACTTCATTAAGCGTGCTCCGCCAGAATCACATCGGCCGCGTGCTGCGGCATGCTGTAGAGGTCGGCCGTCTCGGCGAAGGCCAGACCGTTGCGGCTCCAGGCCGCCCGTGCATCAGTGTCGTTCAACATGCCGGTCAGGTACTGAGTCAGTTGCGCCTGATCGAAGGGTTCGTCCAGCACCAGACCCGCGTCGGCCTCGGCGATGTAATGGGCATACCCACACACCGCGCTCACCAACACCGGCAAACCGGCTACCAGGGCTTCAAGCAATACCGTCCCGGTGTTTTCGTTGTACGCCGGGTGGATCAGCAGATCGGCACCGAGCAGGAAGCGCGGGATATCGCTGCGGCCCTTGAGGAATTGCACGTTGTCGCCGAGCCCCAATGTGGCGCTCTGCAATTGGAATACTTTGGGGTCGTCCTGGCCAATTACAAACAGCCGGGTGCGTTTTTTCAGCTCGGCGGGCAGCGCGGCCAGTGCCTTGAGGCTACGGTCCACGCCTTTGGTCTTGAACCCGGAACCGATCTGCACCAGCAGCAGCTCATCGTCCTTCAGGTTGAATTCGGCGCGGAACCCGGCGCGAATTTCATCCGCGTTCGCGGGGCGACGACGGTCTTGGGCAATGCCCGGTGGCAGCAAATGGAAGCGCGCCAGCGGTGTGTCGTAATGCTTGATGAACAGCGGCTGCTGGACTTCGGAAATCATCAGCACTTCGGTCTTGGCATCTTTGGCGAACACCGCGCGCTCGTACTCGGCGAAGTGCCGGTAGCGGCCCCAGCGACGGTACAGCGAGTTGCGCAGGTTTTGCGCCTTGTCTTCGAAGCAGCCGTCGGCGGCGTAGTAAACGTCCAGGCCCGGCATTTTATTGAAACCGATCAGGCGATCCACCGGGCGCTTGGCCAGGTCGGCCTCCATCCATTCGGTGAGTTTCTCGTTGCGCCGATGATTGAAGAACGCCTTGACCGGCGCCACCAACACTTCGAAGCCCGGCGGGATGTCGCCTTCCCAGATCAACGTGTAGACACGAATTTGATGGCCGCGCTGCTGGCATTCAAGGGCGATGCGCATGAAGTCACGCTGCAAGCCGCCAAAGGGAAAGTACTTGTACAGGACAAATGCCAATTGCATCAGCGCAGCTCCTCAGCCAGTAACAACGTGCTCAGTCGGCTCGCGACACGCTCGGGATTCAGACGCGTGAAGCACAGGGGCCACTCGCGTTTCAGGTCAAACCGACGGGCATCGTCGGCCGTCGGTTGATAGGTGCATTTCTTTTGCAGGCACGGTGCGCAAGGGAAGTCGCTGGCCATGTGAATCTGCGATTTGCCATAGGCGCCGGTCAGGCCCGGATTGGTCGGGCCGAACAGCGACAGGGTCGGCACGTCCAGCGCCGCAGCCAGGTGACCGAGGCCGGTGTCCACCGCCACGCACGCCTGCGCGCCGGCCAGGACTTTGCCGACACCCGCCAGGTTCAGCCTGGGTAGCACTTCGACGTGTTTCATGTCTTTGGCGATGCGCTCGGCGCGGGCTTTTTCGACCGGGTTGCCCCATGGCAGCTTCACCGCCACGCCGAGATAACCCACCCGCTCGGCCAGCTCGCGCCAATAGGCTTCGGGCCAGTGCTTGGTGTCCCAGGTGGTGCCGTGGAGAAACACCACGTACGGATTCTTGCGCGGCAATTCCACCAGCCGCTCGACGTTCAGGCCGTAATCACCCAGGCCTTTGGGCAGGTCGTAACCCAGGGCCACTGCGAACAGCTGACGCACTCGCTCAACCGCGTGCTGCCCACGGGCCACGGCCAGACGCCGGGAATAGAAGCGCGCGGCGATCGGTTCGCGGGCCGAATTCTTGTCCAGTCCGGCCACCGGCGCTTTGGCATAGCGCGTCAGCAACGCACTTTTCAGCAGGCCCTGGGCATCGATCACCAAGTCGTATTTCGTCGCGCGAACGCTTTGCTTGAAGCGCTTCCACTCGCCACTCTTGRTGGTCTGCCAGATGTTCTTGCGCCAGCGACGGATCGCCACCGGAATCACCTTGCCCACGGCCGGGTGCCAGGTCGGAATCTCGGCGAAACCTTCTTCCACCACCCAGTCGAACTTGATGCCGGGGATCGCCCTCGCCGCATCGGTCAACGCTGGCAACGCGTGAATCACGTCGCCCAGCGAAGAAGTCTTGATCAACAGTACCCGCAAACTATTTGACCTCGACCACAGTGCCCAGCAACCGCTGCAAGGCTTCGTTCACCGCTTTGGGCATGAGCTGGCGCAAGCAGTTGTAATGACCGAAACGGCAGGTGCGATCGAAGCACGGACTGCATTCGATGCCCAGGCGCACGATCTCGACATGCTCGGCCAGCGGTGGCGTAAAGCCCGGCGACGTCGAGCCGTACACCGCCACCAACGGGCGGTTCAGCGCGGCAGCCACGTGCATCAGGCCGGAGTCGTTGGAGACCACCGCGTCGGCGCAGGACAGCAGATCGATGGCCTCGGCCAAGGAAGTGCCGCCACTGAGGTTTACCGACTCTTCACGCAGCCCCGGAATCAACCGCCCACGAATGTCTTCGCCCACCGCGTGATCGTTTTTCGAGCCGAACAGCCAGACTTGCCAGCCTTCACGAATCTTCGCCTCGGCGACCTTGGCATAGTGCTCGGACGGCCAGCGCTTGGACTCGCCAAATTCGGCGCCAGGGCACAGCGCCAACACCGGACGGTCAAGGGCCAGGCCGAACTTGGCCAGTGCGCCGTCGCGAGTCACCGGATCGATCTGCAAGCTCGGCCGTGGATAAGGTTTCGGCAGCTCGATGCCAGGCTCAAAGGCCAGGGCCATGAAGCGCTCGATCATCAACGGATAACGCTCTTTGTCGAGCGTGCGCACATCATTGAGCAGGCCGTAGCGGAACTCGCCACGCCAGCCGGTGCGTTTCGGGATGCCGGCAAAAAACGGCACCAGGGCCGATTTCAGCGAATTGGGCAGCAGGATGGCCTGGTCGTACTGACCGGCCAGGGATTTACCGATGCGCCGACGCGTCGCCAGTTCCAGCACGCCGTGGCCGAGCGGGAAGCTCAAGGCCTGGCGTACTTCGGGCATGCGCTCGAGGATCGGCCGGCTCCACTCGGGGGCCAGCACGTCGATTTCGCACTGCGGGTGGCGTTGTTTGAGACACTGAAAAAGTGTCTGCGCCATCACCATGTCACCGACCCAACTGGGCCCAACGATCAGAATTTTCATGTGGTTTCCAAAAACGAACCGGGGAGGCATACGCCTCCCCGCCTCGAGAATCCAGCACCTGCGGGGTGAGCCGCCAGGTCATTTGGACGAGCCGGCTGGGGCTCGTCGAATAAATTTAATACACATCCATGTTAGTTAGCATAACCCTCTGTGGCGAGGGAGCTTGCTCCCGCTGGGCTGCGAAGCAGCACCAAAACTGCCACTGCGTTTTAATCTGGCGGACCGCACAATCTGATATGGGAGTGCTTCGCACTCCAGCGGGAGCAAGCTCCCTCGCCACAAAAGCCTGCCACACTCATGTCAGCTTAACCCCAGCTCACGCCAGATCCGCATGACCTGCCGTCGCTCATCCGCGAACTGGTCGCCCGGTATCACACCGGCATCCTTCTGCAAGGCCTCCCGGTGAGCGGCGGAGCGGTAGGCTTTATAAGCCTCACGCAACAGGCTGGCGTCTTCGGCGGGTATCAACCCTTCCTCCTCCAACCCTTCCAGAATGCGGATATTGTCGGTATAGCGCAGCAATGACGGATGTGTTTCAGACCACGCCAGAGCCGCGTATTGCACCATAAATTCAATATCGACGATACCTCCAGCGTCCTGCTTGAGATCGAACGGCGCCGTGGCCTCGAAGGCATTTGCCGCCGTGCCTGCCGCAGTGCTCTTGCTGCCGAGGTTATCGCGCATCTTGGCGCGCATCTCGCTGACCTCCTGGCGCAAGGTCGACAGGTCCCGCGATTTGGCCAATACCGTCGCGCGAACCTTCTCGAACGCTTGGCCGACATCCTGACTACCCACCAGCACCCGCGCCCGCACCAGCGCCTGGTGCTCCCAGGTCCAGGCCTCGTTCTCCTGATACCGGGCAAACGCGCCCAATGAACTCACCAGCAAACCGGAAGCACCGGACGGCCGCAGGCGCATGTCCACTTCATATAGCTGACCGGAGTTGGTCTGAGCCGTCAGCAAGTGAATGATCCGCTGCCCGAGCCGGGTAAAGAACTGTGCGCCGTCGATGGGTTTCGGGCCGTCGGTTTCCGCTTGCGGATCCGCGTCATGGATGAACACCAGATCCAGGTCCGAACTGTGCCCCAATTCCAGGCCGCCGACTTTCCCGTAACCGACAATGATGAATCCAGGGTCGCACACGCTGCCATCGGTGCGCAGCGGTGTACCGTACTTGGCCACCGTCTGGCGCCAGGCCAGGGCCAGCACTTGTTCGAGGATCGCTTCGGCAAGCCAGGTCAGGTAATCGCTGACTTTCATCAACGGCAGGCTACCGGCAATTTCCGAAGCTGCGACACGCAAGCGGTGCGCCAGTTTGAAATGCCGCAGGGCTTCCATTTGTTGTTCGAGGTCGTCTTCGGGAATCCGCGTCAGACGCTCGCGCAACTCGGCCGCCAGTTCCGGCGCCAGCGGCGGCTTGAACAGCCGGCCTTCGTTGAGCAATTCGTCGAGCAGCAACGGGAAGCGCGTGATCTGTTCGGCAATCCACGGGCTCGCCGCGCACAGTGTCAGCAGACGGCGCAGCGCACCGGGGTTTTCGGTCAGCAGCACCAGATAGGCGGAACGCCGCGCCACCGCTTCAACCAGTGGCAGCACGCGCTCCAGCACCAGATCGGGATTGGCGTGCTCCACGGCCTGGGCCAGCAAGCGCGGTATAAAAGCATCGAGGCGTTCCCGCCCCAGGCGCTGCATGGCACGCAATTGCGGACTGCTGCGCAGACTGGCCAATGCTTTCAGCGCCTTGGCGGCATCGGCGAAACCGCCCTCTTCGAGTTGGCGGCACGCGGCTTCTTCGTCCTGGGCTTCTTCCCACAGCGGCAGCCATTCCCCGCCGACCACCACTTCGCTCTCGGTGCCCTGCTCTTCATCGGGATCGGCAATCACCTGACCAAAGTGCCAGGCCACCCGGCCACGCCAGTACATCAGTTGTTCGTGGAATGCCGTCCAGTTGGCAAACCCGAGCATGAAGGCAATGCGCGCCTGATCCTGCGGGCCGTCCGGCAACATCTGGGTCTGGCGGTCGGCAATCGCCTGAATCGCGTGCTCGGTGTAACGCAGGAATTCGTAGCCTTGGCGCAGTTCGCTGACCACCGCCGGCGGCAGATAGCCCTGCCCCTCCAGGGTGCTCAGTACTTTTAATAGAGGACGCTGCTGCAGGCTCAGGTCGCGACCACCGTGAATCAGCTGGAAGGCCTGGGCGATAAACTCGACTTCACGGATGCCGCCGGAGCCAAGCTTGATGTTGTCGGCCATACCCTTGCGCCGGACTTCCTGCTGGATCAACTGCTTCATGGTGCGCAGCGCTTCGATGGCCGAGAAGTCCAGGTAACGCCGGTAAACGAACGGCCGCAGCATCTCGAGCAACTGGGCGCCAGCCACTTGATCACCTGCCACCACCCGCGCCTTGATCATCGCGTAGCGTTCCCAGTCACGGCCCTGATCCTGGTAATACTGCTCCAGCGCATTGAAGCTCAGCACCAGAGCGCCGGACGAACCATAAGGCCGCAGGCGCATGTCGACGCGGAACACAAAACCGTCGACAGTCATCGGGTCCAGCGCCTTGATCAGACGCTGGCCGAGGCGAATGAAAAACTCCTGGTTATCCAGCGAACGCTTCACGCCGACGGTTTCGCCGCCCTCGGGGTAGGCAAAGATCAGGTCGATGTCCGACGACAGGTTCAACTCCACCGCGCCGAGCTTGCCCATGCCGAGGATGACCATCTGCTGCGGCTCGCCGCTGCGCCGCCCGGTGGGCACACCGAACTGCTGGCAATGCCGCGAGTACAACCACTGATAGGCCTGATCGATGCTGGCATCGGCCATGTCCGAGAGGTCGCGACAGGTCTGCACCAGATCGGCCTGGCGAGTCAGGTCGCGCCAGATGATCCGCACCTGGTGACGATTACGCTGGCGGCGCAGGGCACGGCCTAGCTGGTCGTCGGTTTCGGCGGCGCTCACCGCCATGGCGATCTGTGCGCACAACTCGCCCGGTGCCAAGGCGCGGTCCAGTTCGCCGGACTGCACCAGTTCCAGCAACATCAAAGGGTCACGCAGACTCTGCTCAATCACAAAGTCGCTGGCAGCGGCGACGCGGGCAAATTGCGCCCAGCGCTCAGGCGTCCAGGCAGACAGGCCATGGTCATCGGGAAGAACCCCGACTGTCGTACGAAACGACTGCTCGGCGCGGGTGACTAACGGCAGGAGCCCATCGGGTAGTTCGGCAAGCGAAGGGAGGCTCATGGTCTATCCTTGATCGGCGTGTGAAGGGCTGCATGTAGTGATTCGTGAAAACACGCTACGCGACTGACTGTCGAACAAAGGTTAGAAATAGCTGAAATTTCTTTTTTTTTGGCAGCGATCATCAAGCTTCCACCTTTTTCGATTGGCAAAAGACCAACCTTAACGATTATTCTCACAACGCAGCCGGAGGCCACAAGCCAATCATCTGTAGTTTTACTACTCGTCTATACATTCGAAAGGCTGAAATGCCCGAAGATTTGTAGTAAAACTACACGCCGCCGGAACAACCTATCGGCAATCCAAGAATTTATATCGTCTGCCCACAAGGCCAGTCGCAAACTCAGGCAACCGATTCTGGAAGCCTTTCCGCCCTGGAGCAAGCCATGCAAGACCTCGATCCCGTCGAAACCCAGGAATGGCTGGACGCCCTGGAATCGGTTCTCGACAAAGAAGGCGAAGACCGTGCTCACTATCTGATGACCCGTATGGGCGAACTCGCAACCCGTAGCGGTTCGCAATTGCCTTACGCCATCACCACGCCATACCGCAACACCATTCCCGTTACCCACGAAGCACGCATGCCTGGCGACCTGTTCATGGAACGCCGCATTCGCTCGCTGGTACGCTGGAACGCGATGGCCATGGTGATGCGCACGAACCTGAAAGATTCTGACCTGGGCGGTCACATCTCCAGCTTCGCCTCCAGCGCAACCCTGTACGACATCGGCTTCAACTATTTCTTCCAGGCCCCGACCGACGAACACGGCGGCGACCTGATCTACTTCCAGGGCCACACCTCGCCAGGCGTTTACGCCCGTGCATTCATGGAAGGCCGCATCACCGAAGACCAGATGAACAACTTCCGCCAGGAAGTCGACGGTCAGGGCCTGTCGTCCTACCCACACCCATGGCTGATGCCTGACTTCTGGCAGTTCCCGACCGTATCCATGGGTCTGGGCCCGATCCAGGCGATCTACCAGGCACGCTTCATGAAGTACCTGGAACACCGTGGCTTCATCCAGCCAGGCAAACAGAAAGTCTGGTGCTTCCTGGGCGACGGCGAGTGCGACGAGCCGGAATCCCTGGGCGCGATCTCCCTGGCCGGCCGCGAAAAGCTGGACAACCTGATCTTCGTCATCAACTGCAACCTGCAGCGCCTCGACGGCCCGGTTCGCGGCAACGGCAAGATCATCCAGGAACTCGAAGGCGTGTTCCGCGGTGCTCAGTGGAACGTGACCAAAGTCATCTGGGGCCGCTTCTGGGACCCACTGCTGGCCAAGGACGTCGACGGCATCCTGCAACGCCGCATGGACGAAGTCATCGACGGCGAGTACCAGAACTACAAAGCCAAAGACGGCGCGTTCGTGCGTGAACACTTCTTCAACTCGCCAGAACTCAAGGCGATGGTTGCCGATCTGTCCGACGACGAGATCTGGAAGCTCAACCGTGGCGGCCACGACCCGTACAAGGTCTACGCGGCATACCACGAAGCGGTCAACCACAAGGAACAACCGACCGTCATCCTGGCCAAGACCATCAAGGGTTATGGCACCGGTGCCGGCGAAGCGAAAAACACTGCGCACAACACCAAGAAAGTCGATGTCGACAGCCTGAAGTTGTTCCGCGATCGTTTCGACATTCCGGTCAGGGACGAAGAGTTGGAGAACCTGCCATTCTTCAAACCGGAAGAAGGCAGCGCCGAAGCCCGTTACCTGGCCGAGCGCCGTACCGCACTGGGCGGTTTCGTGCCTCAGCGTCGCGCCRAGAGCTTCAACATCCCGACCCCTCCACTGGACACCCTCAAGGCGATCCTGGACGGCTCGGGCGACCGCGAAATCTCCACCACCATGGCCTTCGTGCGGATCCTCGCGCAACTGGTCAAGGACAAGGAAATCGGCCCGCGCATCGTACCGATCATCCCGGACGAAGCCCGTACCTTCGGTATGGAAGGCATGTTCCGTCAGTTGGGCATCTACTCCTCCGTCGGCCAGCTCTACGAGCCAGTCGATAAAGACCAGGTGATGTTCTACAAGGAAGACCAGAAGGGCCAGATCCTCGAGGAAGGCATCAACGAAGCGGGCGCCATGAGTTCCTTCATCGCTGCCGGTACTTCGTACTCCAGCCACAACCAGCCGATGCTGCCGTTCTACATCTTCTACTCGATGTTCGGCTTCCAGCGTATTGGCGACCTGGCCTGGGCCGCTGGCGACAGCCGTACCCGTGGCTTCCTGATTGGCGGCACCGCCGGCCGTACCACCCTGAACGGTGAAGGCTTGCAACACGAAGACGGTCACAGCCACCTGCTGGCCGCGACCATCCCGAACTGCCGCACCTACGATCCAACCTACGGCTACGAGCTGGCGGTGATCATTCAGGACGGCATGAAGAAGATGACCGAAGAGCAACAGGACGTCTTCTACTACATCACCGTAATGAACGAGTCCTACCAGCAGCCAGCCATGCCGGCCGGTGCCGAAGAAGGCATCAAGAAAGGCATGTACCTGCTCGAGGAAGACACCCGCGAAGCGGCGCACCACGTTCAGCTGATGGGCTCCGGCACCATCCTGCGTGAAGTCCGTGAAGCGGCGAAGATCCTGCGTGAAGAGTTCAACGTCGGCGCCGACGTATGGAGCGTTACCAGCTTCAACGAACTGCGTCGCGATGGCCTGGCCGTTGAACGCACTAACCGTCTGCACCCTGGCCAGAAGCCTAAGCTGAGCTACGTCGAAGAGTGCCTGAACGGCCGTAAAGGTCCGGTCATTGCCTCTACCGACTACATGAAGCTGTTCGCTGAACAAATTCGTCAGTGGGTCCCGTCCAAGGAATTCAAAGTCCTGGGCACCGATGGTTTCGGCCGCAGTGACAGCCGCAAGAAGCTGCGTCACTTCTTCGAAGTAGACCGTCATTTCGTGGTGTTGGCAGCCCTGGAAGCCTTGGCTGACCGTGGTGACATCGAACCTAAAGTGGTGGCTGAAGCCATCGCCAAGTTCGGCATCAACCCGGAAAAACGCAACCCACTGGACTGCTGAGGAGACACTCTGTGAGCGAACTCATTCGCGTACCTGACATCGGCAGCGGTGAAGGTGAAGTAATTGAACTGTTTGTGAAGGTCGGCGACCGTATCGAAGCCGATCAGAGCATCCTGACGCTGGAATCGGACAAGGCGAGCATGGAAGTGCCTGCGCCTAAGGCCGGCATCATCAAGAGCCTGAAAGTGAAGCTGGGCGATCGCCTGAAAGAAGGCGACGAACTGCTGGAACTGGAAGTCGAAGGTGCCGCTGCGCCAGCCCCTGCGGCTGCTGCGCCAGCTGCCAAAGCTGAAGCCAAACCGGCTGCCGCACCTGCGCCAGCGGCGCCTGCTGCCGCGCCTGCTGCCGCGCCGGCTGCTGCCAGCATCCAGCAAGTGCACGTGCCGGACATCGGTTCGTCGGGCAAGGCCCAGATCATCGAGATCCAGGTCAAGGTCGGCGACACCGTCGAGGCTGATCAGTCGCTGATCACCCTGGAATCCGACAAGGCCAGCATGGAAATCCCTTCGCCCGCTGCTGGCGTGGTCAAGGCCATCAGCGTCAAGCTCAACGACGAAGTCGGCACGGGCGACCTGATTCTGGATCTGGAAGTGGCGGGTGCTGCGGCCCCTGCTGCTGCCGCTCCTGCCCAGGCTGCTGCGCCTGCTGCCGCTGCTCCGGCGCCAGCCGCCGCGGCTCCGGCTGCACCGGTTGCCGACAGCGTTCAGGACATTCACGTCCCGGACATCGGTTCGGCTGGCAAGGCCAAGATCATCGAAGTACTGGTCAAGGCTGGCGACACTGTTGCCGCCGATCAGTCGCTGATCACCCTGGAATCCGACAAGGCGAGCATGGAAATCCCATCGCCTGCCGCTGGCGTGGTGGAAAGCATTTCCATCAAGCTGGATGACGAAGTCGGTACCGGCGACCTGATCCTGAAGCTGAAAGTCAAAGGCGCGGCACCTGCTGCAGCCCCGGCTCCGGCTGCCGCTGCCGCGCCGAGTGCTCCAGCGCCTGCCGCTGCCGCTCCGGCTGCCGCCGCTCCTGCTGCTGCCCCGGCTGCTGCCCCGGCTGCTGCTCCTGCCAAGCCTGGCGCGAAAGTTCACGCCGGCCCTGCCGTGCGTCAACTGGCTCGCGAGTTCGGCGTCGAGCTGAGCGCTGTCGGCGCCAGCGGTCCGCACGGTCGCATCCTGAAGGAAGACGTTCAGGTTTACGTCAAGGCCATGATGCAGAAGGCCAAGGAAGCTCCGGCCGCTGCAGCTGGTGCAACCGGCGGCGCGGGCATCCCGCCGATTCCGGTCGTGGACTTCAGCCGCTTCGGCGAAATCGAAGAAGTGCCGATGACACGCCTGATGCAGGTCGGCGCTGCCAACCTGCACCGCAGCTGGCTGAACGTGCCGCACGTGACGCAATTCGACTCGGCGGATATCACCGAGCTGGAAGCGTTCCGTAACGCCCAGAAAGCCGTTGCAGAGAAGGCCGGCGTCAAGCTGACCATCCTGCCGCTGCTGCTCAAGTCCTGCGCACACCTGCTCAAGGAACTGCCGGACTTCAACAGCTCGCTGGCACCAAGCGGCAAAGCGATCATCCGCAAGAAATACGTGAACATCGGCTTCGCCGTCGACACCCCGGATGGCCTGCTGGTACCGGTCATCAAGAACGTCGACCAGAAGAGCCTCCTGCAACTGGCCGCCGAAGCTGCTTCCCTGGCTGAGAAAGCCCGGACCAAGAAGCTTTCGTCGGACGAGATGCAAGGCGCCTGCTTCACCATTTCCAGCCTCGGCCACATTGGCGGCACCGGCTTCACGCCGATCGTCAACGCGCCGGAAGTGGCGATCCTCGGTGTTTCCAAGGCAACCATCCAGCCAGTCTGGGACGGCAAAGCCTTCCAGCCGAAACTGATGCTACCGCTGTCGCTGTCCTACGATCACCGTGTGATCAACGGCGCCGCTGCTGCACGCTTCACCAAGCGTCTGAGCGACCTGCTGGCGGACATCCGCACCATCCTGCTGTAACACCGACTGGCCCTCCCCTCACGGAGGGCCAATCGCGTTCCACGTTTTCCGAGCGCCACGCTCGTACCTCAACCCCGTCGATTTGGCGGGGCTTTTTTTTGCCCTGAAGAAAGCCCTCCGCGTTTCAGCATCCTATGTAGCAGCTGTCGAGCTTGCGAGGCTGCTGCTACGGGATTGACCCTCTTCGTGCCTTATTCCTACATCTAAGGCTTACGCCACCTACAACCCCAGTCCACTTCTGCCCGATATTTTTCTCCAGCCAATAACTAGGCTTAGTTCGGAGATTTCTAATAGAAACCTCGATGACTTAATTTGCTTAGTTAGCATTACCTCGAATGGATTCGAACATGTTCAAACCAACTGTCGGCCCAATTATCGGCCATACCACAACTAACCATGCGCGTATTTTCTTGCGCGGTGAATTACAGAACGACGCCTTGGTATTTGCGGGCATCCGTTATCGACGCACAGGCGAGAAACTCTGGTCCAAAGGCGTATTTGCAAAACTGTCCGTCTTGCGCGACATGTCCGATGTCATTGCACTCAATGACCTGGTCACCGACACCGACTATGAGTACCAGGCAGGCTGGTTCAGCCCCATGAGCCCGGTGCATACCGTGGAGACAGTTCAGGAACTGCCGCTGCAATGGCCACGGGAGATTTACCGCTTTCGCACGCAGTCCAGCAAAATCTGCCAGCCACGGGCCTATATCGTCGGCTCGTGTCGTTACCTGCGAATGACCGCCGGCATTGCGTCGGCCCCACAGTTGGGCGACCGGATTTTTGCCTCGATCAACAGCCTGGCGGACAGCGCCGAACCGCCCGTCAGTGCCATGCTGATGACTGGCGATCAGATTTACGTCGACGACTTGAACCTCGTGGCCCCCGACCGGGAATACAAGGACATTCTCAAAAAATACCGCACAGCCTTTTCGCAGCCTCATATTTCCAAGTTAATGTCGGGCATGCCGACTTACATGATCCTCGACGACCATGAAATAGAAGACAACTGGCCCGCCAACAAAAGTAACGCCGATGATTACTTATACAAAAACGCCATTGCAGCATATGAGTTATATCAAGCCAGTCACAGCCCCACGTATGAGCTGCTGGCCAATGGGCAAGTAAGCAAAAGACTGGAAAAGTATTGGTATCAGTTCTCCGAGGGTGATATCGGGTGGTTTGTCACCGACAGTCGAACCCGACGCAATCTGTCGGCCAACGACCGGCGCATCCTTGACGAAGAACAGGAACAGGCCCTGCTCAAATGGCTGATCAATAACCCGGCCCGGGTCAAATTCGTGGTCACCAGTGTCATGTTCTATCCCGACCGTAAACTTCACGGTGATGACGCTTGGAAAGCCTTCCCGGAGCAACGCCTACGGCTGCTGGAGACGATTCGTACACGCCGTATCAAAAACGTCTTGTTCATCTCCGGCGATGTCCACGGCTCCCTCACCAGTCGCCTGACCCACAGCGAGGACCCGGATTTCGAAGTCCACACCATCGTGTCTTCACCGTTGTGCAACAGCAAACTGCTGCCGTACGCCAAGGCATCGACCTTCATCCTCGATCAGGCCCTGGCCCGAACAGCGGCAGGCGACTATCGGCATGAACTGACCAGCGAGGTGATCAGCCAGGACAACTTCGCGCATCTGATCGTCGAGGCCGAGCAGGTTCGCGTCAATTATCACGATCGGGATGGCAAGCCATTGCAGTCGATCAGCATCAAATTTCGTTGATCCCTCGAAAAGATCACAGCCTTCGGCAGCCCCTACGGGCTGCAATCTTTTGGCCCACAACATTACTTTTTGACGCCTCGCTGGAGAAAACTGTGCGCCTGCCGACATATTCTTATAGCACTTGGCCTTCATGTCTCTTGTCAGTCGGTGTCGCAATGATGCAACCTTGCCGCAGGCAACAGTAAAGAGGGCGAGAGCCCGGCGCGATCAGCATATTCGAAGCGAGTTTCCTTCAATGAAAAGCCAACCCGATGCCGCCAGCCGTATGGTGGCCGAGGTAGTGACGCAGTTGCCTGTGCCCTCGCGGCTCGGCATGCTGCGTTTCGAACGGCTGAATGAACCAAGCTGGGCGCTGCTGTTTCTCGATCCTAATTGCGAACGACAGTTCGGCCTGCCGGCGGTGGAGCTTTGTGCTCTGGTCGGCTCGCCCTACGCCAGCCTGATGGAGCCCGAAGCGCGCTATCAACTGCATGACACGATCCAGCAGCAACTCACCGAAAGCCCGCATTACCTGATCCGCTACACCTTGCACACCGCCGCCGGCGTTCTGAGCCTGCTGGAACTTGGCGAAGCCTACAAACAACACAATCGGCACCTGCTGCGCGGCTACCTGATGGTGGTGGACGGCCTGTTCGACGGCGAACCCTTGCTGCCGGCGCTGGATCTGGAAACCCAGAACTCACGCCTGCAAATCGCCCTGGAACTCAATCAACGTGCCCAGCAGGAACAACTGCAGCACCTGGACCGGGTGCGCGCCCAGCAAGACCTGATCCTGCTGCTGACCCGCCAGCGCTATAGCACCAACAACTCCCTGCAAGAAGCCGCCGAACTGATCACCCGCAGCGCCTGCGACATCTATGAAATCGACTGCGCCAGCCTGTGGAACCTCGATGGCTCGCTACTGACGCCGATCTCGGCCTATCACCGTGCCACCCGCAATCACCAACTGCCGAAGCCGATCGACGCCAGTGGTTTTCCCGATTACCTCGAGGCCTTGCACACCGGCCGCGCCATCGACGCCCACAACGCCATGCGCGACCCGCGCACCCRGGAAATCGCCGAGTACCTGCGCCCGCGCGACGTCAACGCCATGCTCGACGCCAGCATCCGCGTCGATGGCCAGGTGGTCGGCGTGCTCTGCCTGGAACAGATCGGGGCGACCCGCGCCTGGCAATCGGACGAAATCGCCTTTGCCGGCGAACTGGCGGATCAATTCGCCCAAGTCATCAACAACCACAACCGCCGTACCGCCACCAGCGCCCTGCACCTGTTCCAGCGTGCAGTGGAGCAAAGCGCCAACGCCTTTCTGCTGGTCAATTGCGACGGCGTGGTGGAGTACGTCAACCCAAGCTTCACCGCGATCACCCAGTACACCACCGAGGAAGTCCACGGTCAGCGGCTGTCGGAACTGCCGGCGCTGGAAAACCTCAGCGAACTGCTGTTCGACGCTCCGTCGGCGCTGGCCAAAAGCAACAGCTGGCAGGGCGAGTTCAAGAGCCGACGTAAAAACCTCGAACCCTACTGGGGCCAGTTGTCGATTTCCAAGGTCTACGGCGACAACCGTGAGCTGACGCACTACATCGGCATCTACGAAGACATCACCCAGACCAAGCTCGCCCAGCAACGAATCGAGCGCCTGGCTTACACCGATAACCTGACCAACCTCGGCAACCGCCCGGCGTTCATCCGCAACCTCGATGAGCGCTTCGCCCGAGACAGCGATACACCCATCAGCCTGCTGCTGGTGGACATCGACAATTTCAAGCGGATCAACGACAGCCTCGGCCACCAGACCGGCGACAAACTGCTGATCAGCCTGGCGCGGCGCCTGCGCAACAGCCTGAGTTCGAGCGGCAGTCTGGCGCGGTTTGCCAGTAACGAATTCGCGGTGCTGCTGGACGACACTGACCTCTCGGCGGGCCAGCAGGTTGCCAATCAATTGCTGGCAACCCTCGACAAACCGATGTTCGTCGACAACCAGTTGATCAGCGTCACCGGCTCCGTGGGCCTGGCCTGCGCGCCGCTGCACGGTCGCGACCCACAGACGCTGATGCGCAACGCCGGCCTGGCGCTGCACAAGGCCAAGGCCAACGGCAAACACCAGGTGCAAGTGTTCACCGAAGCGCTGAACGCCGAGGCCAGCTACAAACTGTTCGTCGAAAACAACCTGCGCCGAGCCCTGACCCAGAACGAGCTGGACGTGTTCTACCAGCCCAAGCTGTGCCTGCGCAGCGGTCGCTTGCTGGGCATGGAAGCGCTGTTGCGCTGGAACCATCCGGAAAAAGGCATGATCCGCCCGGACCAATTCATCAGCGTGGCCGAAGAAACCGGGCTGATCATCCCGATCGGCAAATGGATCGCCCGTCAGGCCTGCCGCATGAGCAAAGACCTGACCGCCGCTGGCCTGGGCAACCTGCAAGTGGCGATCAACCTGTCGCCCAAGCAGTTCTCCGACCCGGACCTGGTGGCGTCCATCGCCAACATCCTCAAGGAAGAAGCGCTGCCGGCGAACCTGCTGGAGTTGGAACTGACCGAAGGCCTGCTGCTGGAAGCCACCGAAGACACGCACTTGCAGCTCGATCAGCTCAAGCGTCTGGGCCTGACCCTGGCGATGGACGACTTCGGCACCGGTTACTCGTCGCTCAGTTACTTGAAAAAATTCCCGATCGACATCATCAAGATCGATCGAAGCTTCATCCACGAAATCCCCGACAACCAGGACGACATGGAAATCACCTCCGCCGTGATTGCCATGGCCCACAACCTGAAACTCAAGGTCGTGGCTGAAGGCATCGAGACTGCCGAGCAACTGGCCTTCCTGCGCCGCCACCGCTGCGACGTCGGCCAGGGCTACCTGTTCGACCGACCGATCCCGGGCTCCGAGCTGATCGAAAAGCTCAAACGCTACCCACGCGGCCCAATCGCCTGACAGCGACGTAACACTCGGGCAAACTGGCAGTCTGTATTTACATCTCAACCTGACTGAGAGGACTGATCATGGTTCTGCGCTCGGAAATTCTGGTGAACAAAAACGTGCTCCCGACTAAAGAACAAGCTCTGCCTGGCCGCGAAACCCCGATCAAGGTTCCGGAGAAACACTTCGTCAACGGCAACCCGCTGCTGGGTCCGTTTCCGGGCAACGTAGAATTCGCAATCTTCGGCCTGGGTTGCTTCTGGGGCGCGGAACGCAAATTCTGGCAGCGCGAAGGCGTGTTCAGCACCTCGGTCGGTTATGCCGGCGGCTTCACGCCGAACCCGACCTACGAAGAAGTCTGCTCGGGCCTGACCGGGCACACCGAAGTGGTGCTCGTGGTCTATGAGCCGGAAAAAGTCAGCTACGAACAGCTGCTGAAAATGTTCTGGGAACTGCACAACCCGACCCAGGGCATGCGCCAGGGCAACGACATCGGCACCCAGTACCGCTCGGTGATCTACTGCACCAAACCGGAACAACTGGAAGCGGCGAAGAACAGCGCGAAAGTGTTCCAGGCGGAACTGACCAAGGCTGGCAAAGGCATCATTACCACTGAAATCGACGAAGCCCCGACGTTCTACTACGCCGAGGCGTATCACCAGCAGTACCTGGCCAAGAATCCTGAGGGGTATTGCGGGATTGGCGGTACTGGCGTGACGTGCCCGATCTAAATTTCGGCCCCTGAAAAGCATCGCGGGCAAGCCTCGCTCCTACGGTCACACCGACCTGCAGGAGCGAGGCTTGCCCGCGAAGGCGTCCGATTAGACGCCACACATGCAACTGATCAGCTCTCGGCGATCAACCAATCCATCTGCCAACCACCCTGGGTCTGCCCCAACTTCTTGGACAACCACGGCAGCAACTCACGCAACTCTTCCTCCAGCCCCCACGGCGGATTGGCAATCGCCAACCCCGAACCGTTCAAGCTGTTCGGCGTATCCAGCGGATGCACCAACAACTCCACCCGCAACAACTTAGGCGCGCCCGTTCCGGCCAAATCCTGATAGAAGCGCCGCAACGCCCGCTGATCCTTCACCGGATACCAGATCGCCGCCACCGTCTGGCGCATACGGCCAATCGCCTCTTTCAACGACGCCGCACAACGCTGCATCTCATCAAGCTGCTCGAACGGCGGATCAATCAACATCACCGCCCGCTTCTCCGGCACCGGCAGCAGCGCACGCGGCACATGCCAGCCTTCGCCCAGGTGAACCTTCACCCGACGATCGCCCTTCATGTTGTCCTTGAGCAACACACCGTCTTCCGGGTGCTTCTCATTGAGCAACACGCGATCCTGCGGCCGGGTCAAACGCCGCGCCAACTCCGGCGACCCCGGGTAATAGCGCAACTGGCCATCCGGGTTCATCTCGTGCAACACCTTCATGTAATCGGCGGTCAGCGCTGGCAAATCCGGCTGATCCCACAATCGCGCGATGCCTTCCAGGTACTCACCGGTACGACTGGCCTGATCGCCCTGCAGGTCATACAGACCGATGCCGGCGTGAGTGTCGAGATAGGCAAACGGCTGCTCCTTGCGCGACATCAAGGCGATGAGGCGGGTCAAAGTCAGGTGTTTGAACACATCGGCGTGATTGCCGGCATGGAAGGCGTGACGATAATTCATGGCTGCTCCTGCGAAGGCCGGGAAGTTTACCCTGTACGGCGCAGGACGTCAGGGGTTCGCGGCTGAGCGGGCAAGTACAACCCCAATACCGCGCCAATCCATAAACCCTGTGGCGAGGGGGCTTGCCCCCGTTGGGCTGCAAAGCAGCCCCAAAATATCCAGACCACCCCATAACCTGTGGCGAGGGAGCTTGCTCCCGCTCGACTGCGAAGCAGTCGCCAAACCAAACCACTCGGTACAGCTGACAAAACGGGATTGCAGGTTTTGGGGCTGCTACGCAGCCCAACGGGAGCAAGCTCCCTCGCCACAAAAGCCACTCGACGTTATTCCGAAGGCCGCGCCCGCAACCGCCGCCCCACCACATCCAGCACATCACACCCATCACGCAATGAAATGGCACAGAGCAAGGCAAAATCACTAAGAATGAAAGATTCACACTCGACTGAACCGCGCATGGACATGTTTTCCAGCACCTGAGTGACGGCGCGAATTCGGTAGCTGGCAGTGTCGGTCAAGATATCTAGCGGCGCGCGGGTATCAACGAATAGGGTGGGCATGTCGGTGCAGTTGCCGGTTAGGGCCATGAAGCGGCTTTTTGGGTGGGGGATTGGTTTTTCGTAGGGTGGATCGGGGTGAAGATTTTTCATTTTCAAGTTCCAGAGGCAGTAAACAGGAACTGCCATCAGCCTTCCTACAGGCTGGGGTGGCAGCTATGCGCGGGGTAGGAATATCGAGGCCTTTGGAAAACTCGACCACGCCGAAGCGTGCCCGCGCACAACCGCCGCAACTGATATTACGGACGCACGTTAACGGCCGCAAACCAAGCTTCAACGCTAATACATTTCCAACGACTTTGAAGGGTTCCTACACCCCGCCACTGAGTCTTCAGTGACCACCAGAGACTATCGATGGAATGCATTTCAAACCAGTTCATGGAAACCGATACGAGCTGAAGGAAACTTCCGATAATCCTGCCCGGAAATTTCGCAGCCGTAGCCATCATGCCCGATCCAGTCTGCCAGACAATCTATTAGCGATTTTATGATAGCTTTCACCAAGTTAAAAAATCCTCCTGACTTGCTTTATACAGATCATCAACCCACGCCTCGGATAACTTGAGGTACACATCTTCAAAAAACGCCCTAGGATTTTCCATTTCATTCCACCCAGGAGGGAGCGAGGAGGGAGACATCGGATCATGTTCCAAAATCTCAGAAAAAACACTCGAGTCACCATCAAGAGCCTCTCCCAACACAAAGAACAAAACAAACTTGTGCCGATAACTCAACGCAGCGAAGCGTTTGACAATAAACCGGGATATTAAAAATTCTCTATCTGAAGGACACCCAGGATCGTACGCCGACAACTCAACCCCAAGACTCTCCTCGCGATCATATATATCGAACCCACCGAGAAAGTGCTCTACACTTGGATTATATGGAACATTAAGATACGGATGCATCAACATTAGATTTTCTCTATCGGATAAAGCGCTATAGGCTTCAATGTCTCAAAATCGAATTTCATCTCAAAGGCATTCATCTGAGGAATGAAACGCGGATTTTCTGGGTCTAAAGGATTAGGCTCATATCCCTGACCTACATTTTCAGCCTCCATTCTTACTACCAAATTTCCTTTACTATCCTCCCCAGTAAAACGAGACATTTTTCTAGCCTCCCTTGTCATCACTTCATTATAAGCATTCAGCTGTGCTCTATGGCTTATAAACCTAGAGCTTGGAACGGCTCTCCAACTCTTGCTTTCACCACGAAGTTCGCAGCTAGTGGTTTGTTGCTGAACAGCAGAACCCGAACTATCTGCCCGACTCCTATCCGTACCTCGCACTACTGCGATCCATTTCTTAACAATCATTAACAACATCATTCTTCAAAGACCGGCCATAAAGAAACACAATTAAAGCAGTAAAAAATAAAGAACTTATTTACTCTATTTCCGTTCACCACCAAGGAGAACAACAACGTGCTTTAACCACGACTCTCCCGAAGGCCACTCATGCCAATAGCAATAACAAGCCCCCATATCCTTTAACAAAAAATCTCGCAACTCCCCCTCACCCGTCGACTCCATCAGAAGCATACTTATCTCTTCCCTAGCCGCTGAAACAGCCTCCTTACTAGAGCCCGATAAAAACGATTTAACAACATCATCAGCCGTTTTAAACTCACACATCCAATCTTCATGAAAGTAAGCTCCAAAAAACTGATAAAGGCGCGGAAAATCATCACTATTCATTTACAAACCCTGTCAATATGAAATACCCAGTTGGAGAACCCGGATCTCGTTGAAGTATTAACCTTATTTTTGATAATGCTTCAAGCTTTCCACTCTCGCGCACTACACCAACACCTGCAGGTGCTGGCACCACTTGATTAATAACTAGTCTTCTTTCTTGACCACTCAAAAAATCATCAATTTTTTTCTTATTATTATCAATAACGCCTGAAACAGCCGCCTCAGCTTCAACCCTATTAGCAAATGTGGACGCAATTGGTATTCTCGGTTCTGCTGTAAGCCTAGCCCTCAATTGAGCTTCCGTTCGACCTATATGTTTCGCGATCAAATGCCCGCCTCGAGCTTCATGAGCCCCCAAGCCACCACCCGGAACAATTTCGCTAAACGGCCCTTCAGACTCACCGGGGCAAGGTAGACATGCCAACCCCAACGGATCAACCCACCCCGTCGGATTCGGCGTGTACTGGTACTGGTTCAGCCCACCGGCTAGCTTGATCGGATCCGGCGTCAGATACCGCCCCACCTGCGGATCATAGTACCGATGCCGGTTGTAGTGCAGACCGCTCTCGACGTCGAAGTACTGCCCCTGGAAACGCAGTGGTTGGTCGAGCTGCTCGCCTCCACCGAGTGCGAGGTCCGTGACTTTGCCGTAGGCGTTGTACTTCGCCGACCAGACGATCTCACCACCAAAATCGGTCAGTTCCAGCGGTGTACCCAGGTGGTCGAGCTGGTAGTAGAAGGGACAAGCCTTACGCGGGCCTTTGCCGTCGAGCATGGCCAGCGGGCGGAAGCTGCCGGGTTCGTAGATGTAGCTGCGGTAGTGCTCTTTGCTGCTTTCAGCGACGAGGTGGTCGCCCTGCCAGAAGAACTCGGTGGTTTTGCCGTCGATGGTTTTGGCGATGCGGCGGCCGAAGGCGTCGTAGCGATAACTCGCACAGCTTCCATCCGGCAATGTGACACCGACCAACCGATGCTGGCAGTCGTAACGGTATTCGGTGACCAGTTTCTGCCCGGTGCCACGGCGTTCGCGGATCAGGTTGCCGAAGGCGTCGTAGTCGTAATGGCGGTCGCCTTGCATCAACAGGCGATTGCCTTTGACGGTCGTCGGGCCGGGGCGGTCCTGCATCAGCAGGTTGCCGGCTGGGTCGTGGGCGAAGCTTTCCGGTGGGTCGTCGCGGGTGTGGCGGACGCGGGTCAGCCGGTTCAGCGGGTCGTACTGGTAACTGCGCTGGCCGTGGCGGGTGTCGGCGATGCTGTCGAGATTGCCGTTGAGGCTGTAGGCATAGTCGCGGCGGTACAGGCTTTTTTGCTGTTGGCTGACGGCGTGGGCCTTTAGCCGGCTCTGGTCGTCGTAGGCATATTCGCTGAGCAGCAGGCCTTGCTGGCGCTGTACTTCTCGACCCGACTTGTACGTGTGATCTGTAAGCCGTGCGCCGTTGAGGTCGATGGCCGTCAGCGCGCCACCCTTGGCGTGGTGGTAGTCGAGCTTGCTGCCGTCCGGCAGGCGCAGGCGGTTGAGCTGGCCGCAGGCGTCGTAGCCATAGCGCAGCGTTCCCCAGCCCTGATGCTCGGTGATCAGCCGGTCCTGTTGGTCGTACTCGAACTCCTGCGGATGATCGTGACCGTCGTCGACGCTGACCAATCGGCCGAGGCTGTCGTAGCGGTATTCGACCTTGATGCCGTCGGGCAAGGTTTTGACTAACAGCCGTCCTTCCGCATCCCGCTCGTACCCGGTAACCAGCTGCGAGCCGTCATCGCCGAATTCGGTTTTCTCCAGCAGATGGCCGTTGAGGTCGTAGACGTAGGCGGTGCGGCGGCCGTCGA